>JAAVYL010000012.1 GCA_022791075.1 Lawsonibacter sp.
CTACCAGATGAGCTACACTCGCATTTACTTCCCCTGCAGAATGACTGCAGGGGATGGTGCCTCCGGTCGGAATCGAACCAACGACACGAGGATTTTCAGTCCTCTGCTCTACCAACTGAGCTACAGAGGCGGGTTTATTTTTCCTCCGCTCCCAGCCGGGAGCGAAGAAAAAATGGCGACGCGGAAGGGACTTGAACCCTCGACCTCCGGCGTGACAGGCCGGCGTTCTAACCAACTGAACTACCGCGCCAGGTAGTCCCAGGGAATACAGTCGAAATGGTGGGAACAACAGGGCTCGAACCTGTGACCCCATGCTTGTAAGGCATGTGCTCTACCAGCTGAGCTATGCTCCCCGGTTCATTGCCGAACTTGCGACGGCTTGATTATTATACTAAACCACGCCCCACTTGTCAACAGTAAAATGAGATTTTTTACCGCAAAATTTTTTTGGCACCCCGGAGCATAAAATTGGTGAGGTCTGCCATAATTCCGTGGTGTCCCGGTCCTTGACAAGGCTTTGGAATAATGACATAATGAGGTGGACTGAAAAGCGGTCCCGCAGGGCGGGAAGCGCGGAAATAATGAGGAGGGCTGTACAATGGGAGACACTATCAAGCGGATTGGCGTACTGACCAGCGGCGGCGACGCGCCTGGCATGAATGCAGCGGTCCGGGCCGTGGTCCGGGACGCGGTGAGCAATGGAATTGAGTGCATTGGTATCCGCCGGGGCTGGAGCGGGCTGATTTCCAGCGATTTTGTCCAGCTGGACAGCGGCAGCGTCAGCCATATTATCAACCGGGGCGGAACCATTCTGTATACCGCCCGCAGCCAGGAATTTATGGATGTGGCGGGCCGGGAGAAGGCCATTGGAACCTGCAAGCTGCTGGGGCTGGACGCCATTGTGGCCATCGGCGGCGACGGCACCTTCCGGGGGGCGCTGGCCCTGTCCCGCCAGGTGGCGGAGCACGGACAGAAGCTGGACGTGATTGGAATCCCAGCCACCATTGACAACGACATCGGCTGCTCCTACTATAGCATCGGCTTCGACACCGCGTGCAATACCGCCATTGAATGTATCGACAAGCTGCGTGACACCATGCAGTCCCACGAGCGGTGCTCCGTGGTGGAGGTGATGGGCCGCCATGCGGGCTATCTGGCCCTCTATGTGGGCACCGCAGTGGGCGCTACGGCTGTTCTGATTCCGGAGCGGCCTGTGGACTTCAGGCGGGACGTTGTGGAAAAGATCCGCCGGGCCAGGCTGGCCGGCACCACCCACTATATGGTGGTTGTGGCCGAGGGCGCGGGCAGCGCCTTTGAGATTGCGGAACGCATCCATGAGGAGGTGGGGATCGATCCCCGGGTCACCGTCCCCGGACACATTCAGCGGGGCGGCTCCCCCAGCGCCAGAGACCGGGAAACCGCCAGCCGCATGGGCTATATGGCGGTGCAGACCCTTATGGAGGGGAAGGGAAACCGGATCATTGCGGTGCAGAGAGGCCGCCTGACCGACCTGGACATGGAGGAGGCCCTGGCAATGACCAAGACCTTTGACATGAGTCTCTACACTGTGCTGGAGGCCCTGACCAACAGCGGAAAATAAAAGCTTAAAACCGGGAGCGAGCCGCTCCCGGTTTTTTACATGTCGGCCAGCAGCTGCTCCAGCTCCTCCCTGGAGAAGCGGTACACCTGGTCGCAGAACTGACAGGTGAGCTCCGCCTGTCCCTGCTCTGCAATGAGCTCAGACAGCTCCTGTCTGCCCATGCTGATCAAGGCCCGGCTTACCCGGTCCCGGGAGCAGTAGCACCGGTACTCCACTGGATGCTTTTCCAAAATCTCCAGCTCAAAGTCCCTCAGCACCGCATGAAGCAGGCCTTCGGCGTCCATACCCTCTGCCAGGGCGTGGCTGACGGGTCCCATAGCCCGGACCCCGGCCTCAATTTTGGAAATCATGTCCTCGCTGGCTCCGGGCAGCAACTGAATGATATAGCCCCCGGCGGAGGTGACGGACTGATCCAGCCCCAGCAGAACCCCCAGAGCGCAGGCCGTTGGCACCTGCTCGCTCTCGACAAAATACATCGCCAAATCGTCGGCAATTTCCCCGGAAAACAGGCCGATTGACCCCACATAGGGCTCCTTCAGGCCCAGGTCCTTGATCACAGTGAGCGTACCGTCCAGGCCCACTGCCGCTCCCACATCCAGCTTGCCCTGCTGCTTTTCCATCAGCTCCACCTGGGGATTCTGAACATAGCCCCGGACATTTCCTTCGCAGTCAGAGACGGCCAGAATGGTTCCCAGAGGCCCTCCGCCTTTGATCTGGAGGGTGAGCGCCCCCCTCTCTTCCTTGAGCATATCTCCCATCATGGAGGCGGCCAGGAGGGTCCTGCCCAGGGCGGCAGTGGCCATGGGCAGCAGCTTGTGGATGCCTCGGGCCCGCTCCACCATGCCGCGTCCGGTAATGGCGGCGGCCTTGACCATGCCGTCGCCTGTAATTGCTCTTACAATTTCGTCTGTCATAGGGCTTCCTTTCTTGCAGTGAAAAAAATACGCTGTTCGTCCGCCTTGGGCGGACGCATTTTCAGCTCACCGTAGGTTTTGATCTCCCGGAACCCCGCCTGCTCCAGCATTTGGGTCAGCTCCGCCACGGTGTAGGCCCGCTCCCGGTGAAGCTCCTCCCCCCGTTCCCACTGGCCGGTGGCCTCGTCCAGCTGAAAAATGTCCATAAAATAGGAGCAGATTCGGCTGCGCCTGGAAAACTCCGTGCGCCACACACAGTAGGCGTCCTGTGTCTCATCCAGAAAAACCTGGTTGTCCAGTCCCTCCAGCCTGGACGGGGAGTTGATATCAAAGAGGAACAGTCCGCCCGGCATCAGAAACAGGTGGACCCGCTGAAAGGCCCTGGCCAGCTTTTGAGGGGCGGTAACGTAGTTCACACTGTCCAGGCAGCACACACAGGCGTCAATGGTGCCATAGAGGTCCAGCTTTTCCATGGGCTGGCACAGAAAAATGGGTTCTATGGGGGCAATTCCCCGGTTCTTCTCCGCCGCCTCCGCCAGCATCTCCGGGGACTGGTCCACGCCAATCATCTCATACCCCCGGAGGGCCATCTCCCGGGTGAGGGAGCCGGTGCCGCAGGCCAAGTCCAGCACGGTGTTTCCCGGAAGGGGGCGCTTTCGAAAGTGTTTCTCCACATAATCAGCCCAGACCCCATACCGGACGTCGCAGGTCAGCCGGTCATAGCAGCCGGCCAGGAACTGGTAGCTGATCATTTCTTCTCTTCCCTCAGGCGGGGGATAACACTCCGATAACCTCCCGCACCGTAGTGGAGACAGCGGTTCACCCGGCTGATGGTTGCGCTGGAGGCCCCGGTTTTTTCCAAAATTTCGCTGTAGATCAGTCCCTCGTCCAGCAGCATGGCCACATCCATGCGCTGCGCCATGGCCTTCAGCTCGGACACGGTGCAGAGATCCTCTAAAAAGCTGCGGCATTCTTCCTCACTTTGGATACTGATAATGGCCCGGTATAGGGCGTCGCTGCTCTGCTTATCTAAGAATTTTGACATAGCGGCTACCTGCCTCTCTTTATTTTATTCTATATTAGCACGCTGACGGAAGAAAGTAAATAAAAAGATGGAAAAAAGCACAATGTCCCGCGGGGCGCATAGGATGGTGAAACAGGGAGAGGAGGAGAGGACCATGGGGGAGCAAAAGCAGGTCCAGGCCGTTTGGAATGAGGAGAGGCGCACCCTGACTTTGGAGGGAGAGCCGGTACTGAGCTACACCCTGTGCTGGCCCCGGGTGGAGGGCGCCGGCCTGGGGGGCAGGTGGATCAGCCGGTATTATGACCATCTGGCCAAAAGCTGGCGCCGGCGCTGGGAGCGTGAGGTCTATTGGGCCGCCTGCCTGGAGCTGGCCGGGCGGAGGGAGTCGGCCCGGCCCTTTTCCCCCTGGCAGGGATCGCTGACCGGAGAGACGGTTCTGCTCCGGGACGGGACGCTCAGCCTGCGGTTTCAGGGCTCCGAGCTCCGGGGGGACGGACGCACTGCCCGGGTGCGCTGGGGAGATGTGTGGAATATCCGGGAGGGCGCTCCCAAGCCCCTGCGCTCCCTGTTCTCAGGGGAGAAGGGCTGGAAAAGCCGGCTGTGGCAGGCCCTGCTCCGCCAGGGAGAAGCGCGCCGCCAGGCGGGGGACTGCTTTCTGGACGGGGACTGGACCGAAAAGGCCCGGAAAGCCCGTCCCCTCCGGGACTGGTGCCTCACAGAGGAGGGGGTGGAGGTCTCCCTGCCTCAGTGCTCCGCCGCTCCAGCGGCGGAGGGGTGCCCAACATTCAGCCTTTCAGCGCCCCTTGCCGGGGATGCGCGAGAGGAAAATCCGCCCCGAACCGGGGCCGGATGAGGGAATACGCCCCCCTCCCCTTCTGCCCTCAGTTCACAGCAGGGCGAGAAAAACAGGACGCTTTCAGCGTCCTGTTTTTGCATATCGAGGATGGAATCAGTCCACCTTGGGACCGGCGGCCACCAGGGCCTTGCCGGCGTCGTTGCCGGTGTACTTGACAAAGTTCTTCACGAAGCGGCCGGCCAGGTCCTTGGCCTTGGTATCCCACTCAGCGGCGTCCGCGTAGGTGTCCCGGGGGTCCAGGATGGCGGGGTCCACGCCGGGCAGAGAGGTGGGAACCTCCAGGTTGAAATAGGGGATGGTCTTGGTCTCGGCCTTGAGGATAGAGCCGTCCAGGATGGCGTCAATAATGCCGCGGGTGTCCTTGATGGAGATGCGCTTGCCGGTGCCGTTCCAGCCGGTGTTCACCAGGTAGGCCTTGGCGCCGGACTTCTCCATCTTCTTCAC
>JAAVYL010000114.1 GCA_022791075.1 Lawsonibacter sp.
ATAAGAGCAAGAAGCCTTATTTTTATGGCACTGGCCGCCGGAAGTCCTCCGTGGCCCGCGTCCACCTGTTTGAGACCGGCACCGGCGCCATCACCATCAACGGCCGCGACATCGACGATTACTTCGGCCTGGAGACCCTGAAGCTCATCGTCCGCCAGCCCCTGGTCACCACCAATCAGGTGGGCCAGGTAGACGTGGTTGCCACTGTCTCCGGCGGCGGCGTCACCGGACAGGCCGGCGCAATCCGCCACGGCATTTCCCGTGCCCTTCTGCTGGCCAGCGAAGAGAACCGCCCTGCTCTCAAGGCAGCCGGCTTCCTTACCCGTGATCCTCGTATGAAGGAGCGTAAGAAATACGGCCTCAAGGCCGCCCGCCGCGCTCCCCAGTTCTCCAAGCGTTAAGTATCCCTTAAATACTCAAAATCCCCGGAAATTTACGAATTTCCGGGGATTTTTTGCGGGAATGGGAGAGACCTATGGAAAGGACCTCCTGACTTCCATTTAAAACCGCCGGGCGAAGCCACACCGGCAGCACAGCTCTTCCTGCGCTCTGCGCTGGGAAAAGCCCTCATAAATCGCCCGGGCCCGCGGGCTGTCCAAAATTTCTGCCAACGGCTGAGTAAAGAGGTTTCCCAGGGAGATATCTCCCTCGTGGTCCAGGCAGCAGGGTACAACGGTCCCATCCCAAAGTACCCCCACCTGGTCCCTCAAGCCGTAGCAGAAGCCGGAGCTTCCGCCATACGGGGAGGCCAGATCGGGCCACTCAAATCGTTCTCCCCACTCCAGAAAAATGTTGGGCGCCAGCGTAGTTCCACGGCGCCCTGCCTTCCAGGGCTTTGGGAAAGCCTCCTCCAGCTTGGTCAGGATTTCTCCATTCAGATGATTGTTCCCCCGGGTCTCCGCTCCGTCCAGGTTCCACAGGCGCAGAGCGCACCGCTTTCCGGCTTCCGCAGCCGCCTCGGCAAACCGGATGCACCCCCCCAGATACCGGTCCAATTCTCCCCCCAAGTTGCTTTCAAAGGAGTGGAGAGAGATACTGACCTTTTCCACAGCCGGACTGGCGCAGAGCATCTCTCCTCGTTCCGGCAGAAGGGTACCGTTGGTGGTAATGATCACCCTGAAATTCAGGTCTGCCGCCTGTGCCAGAATCTCCTCCAGCTGAGCATGGAGCAGGGGCTCCCCCATCAGGTGGAGATAGAGATACTCTGTGTGCAGCCGCAGCCGGGAGGCCAGAACCCGGAAGTCCTTGGGAGCCAGAAAACCGGCGGGCCGGCGGGTACCAGGACAAAAGGTACAGGCCAGGTTACATACGTTTGTAATCTCCAGATACGCCTTTTTCAGCTGCCTCATCCGAGCTCCCCCCTACTGGGACTATCCTACCACAGCGGACGCCCGCAGGTCAACGGTATACCCCCAGAATATGAATAAAACGCAGTGACTGAGCGGGGTAGGTGGATAAAGGGCGGTAATCTGCGTCGTCAGAGTGGGCTGCTACCAAAATATTCTCCAGGGAAGGTGTCCCCTCAATCGCTACAATGACAGGATTGTGACGAAACACATCGTTAGCAAAGCTGATTTGGACAAAATCGCCGGGATTCACCTGATCAATGGACGCTTCCTGGCCTACAGGACCGGGATTCTCTTTCCCCCGGGTAAGGAAATCATAGAAAAACCGAACACCGGTCCAGGCAGGGGCCCGGTTGTTCACAGTGATGTAGTACCAGCCAAAGGTGGGGGTGTAGTTCATTACACCTGAGCCGGCATAGAGGCATTGGGAGGCAAAGTTGGTGCAGTCGCCTCCAAGCTCATCGAAGTTATAAAACCGGGGATTCCGATGATAAGCCCAGCGGTGAGCGTAGTCCACCGCCGACTGGCGGTCGTAGGGGTACAGAGTCATGGGGAAAACCTCCTTTTCCCCTATTCTATGCGGATGGACAAGGTAAAGTACCTGTCATCTAAGCACCCATTGAATCACGCTCCGAACCCAGTCCCACATGTGGGGAAACTCCTGTTTCACCACGCTCCAGACCTCCTCCATACCGAGGTTTCCCTCCTGAAGGAAAGCAAAGGCTCCCTTCGCCTCCTCTGTCCCCACTGCAATATGCCCAAAAGCGGAGCCGCCGATGGCAAGACCGCTAGAAACCGCACCACCGCCAATCGACAGATAGTTGGACAGTGCGCCGCCGCCCGCAGCAAGCCACTGTCCTATAGCGCATCCGCCAACGGCAAAACCGCCGATGGCCACACCGCCCAGGGTCACCAGCCCCAGACTGAGACCTCCAAAAGCAAAGAGCAGGCCTAAGCTGATTCCACCTATGGAGATCACTCCCAGAGAACCTCCGCCAACCGCAACCACCCCCACAGCACAGTTGCCGATGGCGACGATCCCTTTTGCCAGCCGGGGACCAAAGCCCAAGCGGATATGAACAACTGGCAGGCCAAATACCTTTACAGGGCTGCTATATTCGTAGTAAACGCCCAAAGACCGCATCTCCGCGCGTGTTTGCTGATAGGTGAAGTCTCCTCCTCTCTCTTCGGCCCCTTCCAGCCCCACCAGCCGATCGATGGACATGTTAAAGAGCCGGGCCAGCTCCACCAGCTTTTCCAGCTCTGGGGTGCTCTGCCCCATCTCCCACTTGGACACCGTCTGCCTTGTGACGCCAATCTGATTGCCCAGCTCCTCCTGGGACCAGCCTCGCTGCTTGCGCAGGGTCATTAAGTGTTCCGCAAAGTTCATGGGAAAAACCTCCTTTATCTGCCCCTACCATAACAGATTTTCCTCCGCAGCGTCAACCAAAAGCCCCTGGAAATCTGTCAACGAAAGTTAACATGGGCCAAAACAGCCCCGAAGGAGCATATATACGGGACTATTAGGTCAACAAAAACTAGATTTTATTTACCGTTTGTCTTTTTGGACCTGCAGCCGGACCTGAAACTGCCGCTCCTCCTCCCCTGGCCCGTATAGTTCATTTTCTCCGCGCTGTCCTCGCTTTTTCGGTGCAAGAAAAGGGAGCGCCGAGGCGCTCCCTTTCAATGGTACAGATTTCAGGCCTTGCCGTTACAGCCCAGAACGTCCACCAGCTTGTGGCGAACCAGCTCCTTGATATTGGCGCGGGCGGGCTTGAGATACTCGCGGGGGTCAAACTTGTCGGGGTGCTCCGCGAAGAACTGACGGACAGTGCCAGTCATGGCCAGGCGCAGATCGGAGTCGATGTTGATCTTGCACACGGCGCTGCGGGCGGCCTGACGCAGCTGCTCCTCAGGGATACCCACGGCGTCGGGCATCTTGCCGCCGTTGGCGTTGACCATCTTCACGTAGTTCTGGGGTACGGAAGAGGAGCCGTGGAGTACGATGGGGAAGCCGGGCAGACGCTTGACGACCTCCTCCAGGATGTCAAAGCGCAGGGGGGGCGGGACCAGCTCGCCCTTTTCATTGCGGGTGCACTGAGCGGCGGTGAACTTGTAAGCCCCGTGGCTGGTGCCGATGGCGATTGCCAGGGAATCACAGCCGGTCTTGGAGACGAACTCCTCCACCTCTTCGGGACGGGTGTAGTGGGACTCCTCGGCGGAGACGTTGACATCGTCCTCCACGCCGGCCAGGGCGCCCAGCTCAGCCTCGACCACCACACCGTGGTCATGGGCGTACTCCACGACCTTCTTGGTGCCCTCAATATTCTCGGCGAAGGACTTGGAGGACAGGTCGATCATGACGGAGGTAAAGCCGCCGTC
>JAAVYL010000115.1 GCA_022791075.1 Lawsonibacter sp.
CTCCCCCGACATGCTGGGGGAGCTGGAGCCCGCCTTCGCCGTGACGGTACATAAGGCCCAGGGCAGCGAGTACCGGGCGGTGATTCTGGCCGCCCTGGAGGGGGCCCCCATGCTCATGACCCGGGGGGTGCTGTATACCGCCGTCACCCGGGCCCGGGAGCTGTTCATTGTGGTGGGCGACCCCGCCGCCGTGGCCGGGATGGTAAACAACAACCGCCAGACCCGGCGGTACTCCGGCCTGCGGGCCAGGCTGATGGAGGAATAAAAAGCGGCCCCCTTTCTCAAGGGGGCCGTTTGCGCTAAATCCCCAGCCACTTCAGCAGGGCGGGGTCGTCCCATCGGAGGAAATAGAAGTCGGCAATTTCCTTCAAAGCCTCCTGGTCATTTCGGGAGAATTCGTCATAGATGGCGGCTAGGGTGAAGCCCGCGGCCTTGGCGGTTCGGGCGGCGAAGATGACATCCTCAAAGACCAGGGTGTTCTCCGGTGTGCTCCCCAGACGGCGGGCGGCCTCCAGATAGACGTCGGGCTTGTCCTTCCCCGCCCCCACATCCTCGGCGGACAGGAGAAACTGGAAGCAGTCCCGCACTCCCAGCCGCCGCAGGCAGATGTCGATGAGGCGGGGAGAGGTGGAGGAGGCCACACACATCTTCACGCCCGCGCCCTGCAGTCCCTCCAGAACGGCCCGGGCCCCGGGCTTGAGGGGAACGTCGGTGCGGTAATGCTCCTCCATCAGGGTGTTGATGTCGGCAGCCACCTGTTCCGGGGTCTTGGACAGGCCGTAATGCCGCACGAAGAGGGCGGCGGAGTCCAGCACGGTCAGGTGGGCGGTCGCGTCCATTACCTGGGAGGAGTAGCGGAAGCCCAGGCCGGTGATGTACTCCTCGGCCAGCCGGCTCCAAAAGCCCATGGAGTCGGTGAGGGTGCCGTCCATGTCAAAAATTGCGAAGGTCTTGTCCATGTAAAATCCCATCCTTGCGTAAAAATAATAGTTGTATTATAATAGGAGGGGAGGAGAAATGCAAGTTTTTTGCCCCGGGCAAATGAGAAAGAGGAGGCGAGCCTATGACTGACCAGGAGCTGGTAAAAAGAGCCTTTGAGATGCACAAGTTTTCCTATGTGCCCTACTCACATTTCCCTGTAGGGGCGGCGCTGCTGTGCGGGGACGGCCGGGTGTTCACCGGCTGCAATGTGGAAAATGCCGCCTATGGCTCCACCATCTGCGCGGAGCGTACCGCTGTTGTGAAGGCGGTGAGCGAGGGCTGCCGGGAGGGCTGGACCGCCATCGCCAACGCCGGGCAGGGAGAGGATTTTTGCTGGCCCTGCGGGGCCTGCCGGCAGATGCTCTATGAGTTTGCACCCAACCTGCGGGTGCTGGCTGCGCGGGGGAGCGGAGAGTTTCAGGTGGTCCCCCTGTCGGAGCTGCTGCCCCACGGCTTCGGGCCCAGGTCCCTTCAATAAAAATTTTTACCGCATAAAACCGCGGAATCCGTATAAACTACCCCCGGAACCCGAAACAAGGAGGTGGTTTGACGTGGTAATGGACAAAATTGCCCTGACGCTGCTGATCATCGGCGGCCTGAACTGGGGCAGTGTGGGTCTGTTCCAATTTGACCTGGTGGCCTTTGCCTGCGGCGGCTCCGGCAGCATGATCAGCCGGGTGATTTATACTCTGGTGGGCCTGTCCGCCGTATGGTGCGTCTCTCTGCTGTTCCGCGACCGGGACCCTGTGGAGGAGCGGCGCTGAACACAGTAATTTTCCAGCAGGCAAGAAGGCCCGGAGCATGGCTCCGGGCCTTCTGCGCTGCGGAGAGGCCTGTGCTCCTGCGGGCAGAAGAGGCCCCCGCCTGTCCGCGATGCTCCAGGGATAGTGACAGGTTATAAAAAAATTTCGCCGCATATGTTATTTTTCCCGGAGGACAGTCCGATAGACCTATATATAGAATGGTAGTTTTTAAACAGATACCGCGCTCCCGTGGGGCGCTTTAGGAGGTTAATTGATATGATGATTAGACGGTCTGAGGGTCTGCCCTCCGCCCCCATCGCCATCGGAACAGCCCGGTCCGCCGGGACCCGGCCAAGCCTGACTGTGGAGGGGCACTATGACCAGATCAGCCTGTCCGGACAGGCCGCTCCCGCCACCTTCCGAAGTCTGGCTGCCGCCCTGTCTCAGCAGGTGCGTACCTATAACACCACAGGCAAAATCCAGGACCTGCGCCAGCAGGTTTCCTCCGGCGAATACCGCCCCGATGCCCGGGAGACGGCCGCCCGGATGCTGCTGATGGGGGAGGGCGAATAAATGGCGGCGAGTTGGCAGGAATATTTGAAGCTGCTGGACGGCCTGTCTAAGACGCTGGAGAAGCTGACCCAGGTGGAGCGGGAGAAGAATGAGGCCGCCGCCGCAGGAAATCTGCTGGCCGTGGAGGACTGCATGAAGCGGGAACAGGCGCTGAGCATGTCTCTGCGGGGCTATGACCAGCGGCGAGATGCCATGCTGGCCAGCCTGGGACTGACAGGGGTAAGGCTGAACGACCTAGAGCGGCACTGCCCGGAGGAGCTGCAGATGGAGGCCAAGGCCGCCGCAGAGGAGCTGCGCCGGCAGTATGCGCTGTTCAAGACCGCCAGCGACGTGGTCCGGAACACCCTGGAAATCAACCTGCGGGCCATTGAACGGATGCAGGCGGTGCAGGCCGGGGACTCTGCTCAGGCGGAGGAGGACCGCAGGGCACATCAGACTGACTTCCGGGCCTGAGCCCCGGGTATTATATAAAGGAGAACTATTATGGCTGTTATCGGTACCTTTGGATCTTTTACCGCTGCGCGGCTGGGCATCTATGCCGCTCAGGCCTCCATGAATGTGGTGGGCAACAATATTTCAAACATCAACACAAAGGGATATACCCGCCAGAGAACGGATCTGGTGTCCCTCCACTCGGCCGGAAGTCCCCGGTACGCCACCGGCTATAACACGGACATTGGCTACGGCGTGCTGGTTGACAGCGTATCCCAGCTGCGGGACCCCTTTATGGATATCCGCTACCGGGACCAGAACTCCAACGTGGGCGCCTTTGAAGCCCGGGTGGAGGGCTTGAAGCAGCTGTCCCACATTCTGGACGAGGTGGGCGACGGAGACGGCGAGTTCGGCATACTGGAGGCCCAGTTCAACGACCTGATGCAGCAGCTCCAGAATTTGAGCAAAAACGCCGGAGATGACGTGATGGACACCAACGTCCGCTCCTCCGCTGAGAGCATTGTAAAGCTCTTCAACTCCTACTCCAAGGCCCTGGTTGCCGCCCACGACACCTTGACGGATAACCTGAAGGGTGACGTGAAGGAGGTAAACAGTATCCTGAAGCAGATCCGCGACCTGAACGTGGAAATCCGGGAGGCCGGTATTCACGGAGAGAAGGCTCTGGAGCTGCGGGACACCCGGAATGTGCTCATTGACGAGCTGTCCTCCTATATGAAGATTGATGTGCGCTACACCATGGAGCCTGTGGGGGACTATAATGAGGTGGAGAAGCTGATTATCTCCATCGCGGATACCGGCACCCCTCCCATTGAGCTGATTAACGGCATTTACGGCACACAAATTTCCATGCCGGAGAAGACGCTGGCCCGGAATCCTCTGTACGATCCCACAGATATTAGAGGGATGAAGTACCTGGACCGGGACGGAAAGCCCACGGACCTGGAGCGGGAGGCGGATCGGAACCCCGATGGAACGCTGAAAAAAAATGATGACTATGATGCGACTGCTGTCGAGGGGCATAAATATGTCGTTTCCTATGACGCGGATGGGAATGTTGAAGCTACTACGGATGACCCTGAACAGGCTCTGGAGGTAGACAACGCTGTGACTGGCTCCACAGAAAACCGCTTCTGGATGCAGCTTGAGCCTCTGGTCAGCGATCGGGGCCGCTATATGAAGGACGAGAACGGCAACGATATTAATGAGGTTGTGGACCTGGGGGACAACACCCTGTATGGCTCCCTTCAGACAATGCGGGAGCTGCTCACCGAGGAGGGCGAATTCGCCAGCGCAGAAGACCTGAAATTTGACCCCAATGCCAATATCAAGCGGGGCATCCCCTACTACCAGCACGCCCTGGACGCCCTGGCCCAGCAGTTTGCCAAGACCATGAACGGGGCCAACACCGATCCTTTGAAGGACAAGGACGGAAATCCTGTTCTGGATCAGGACGGGAATCAGGTCCTGGGCTCGGTGTTCCTGGGCTATGAGACTGAGATCGGCCCGGATGGAAATGAGTATTACAGGATGAGCGACGACTGTGATCTGGTCAGTGTTCCGGCCGGCTCGGATGCGGAAAAACTTGTACAGAAGCTGGCAGACAAGACGGGATTATCAGTGGATGAGGCCAAAAAGCTGCTGGTGCGTACCGACCTGACGAATGTGCAGGGCTTGGGGGCTGATCTGCAGGTTGAAATCAAGGCGCTGCAGGCGGACCACCTGAAGAACAGAGGCCACGGCGTGGAGAAGACGGGGGGCGGCGTGCTGTTCAGCAACAAGGGCGACAACGACGACCCCACCGGCATCACAGCCGCCAACATCTCCATTGCGAAAAAGTGGTCCACCGGTGAGGTGCGCATCCTGAATACCCGGGTGAATGATGGGCTGGACCACTCCACAGACAGCGACAATATCCGCCACATGATCACCCTGATGGAGACGAAGATTGACTATATGCCAAAGGACATTGTTCCGGACGCAGAGAGTGATACCAAGTATTTCAACGGTACCTTCCAGGCGATGCTGAGCAACTTCAACCACCTGCTGGCCACAGACCAGCGGGACTCCACCATCCAGTACAACAGCTTCAGCACCAAGGCGCTGTCTCTGGACAACGACCGGTCCAGCGTCTCCGGTGTGGACCTGAACGAAGAGGCCACCAACATGATGCAGTATCAGAAATCCTATTCGGCAGCCTGCCAGCTTCTGACCACGCTGGACTCTATGCTGGATAAGCTGATCAATGGAACCATACGATAAGGAGGTAAGCTGATATGGGCTTTCGTATCACCACCAATATGATGATGAACACCTACCGGTTCAATCTGATGAACAACACCAACAAGCTCTCAGATGCCCGGGACAAGGTGCTGACCGGCCGCAACTTCAACAGCTATGCAGAGGACCCCGCCTCCGCGGCCCAGGCCTTCCGCCTGCGCCGGGAGTGGTGGCAGACCAACAACCAGATGAACAACACGGATACCGCCTACAATAAGTTCCATACCGGCTGGGTCAACCTGGCCGGCATCATCGACAAGCTGGACAACGTCAACACGAAGGTGGCTTCCATCCGGGGCAACAGCGGCACTGCCGGCGAGAGCCGCACCGCCCTGGCCCAGGTTCTGCGGGAGTCCTCTGAATCGCTGATTCAGTCCATGAACTCCAAGCTGGGTGAGCAGTTTATCTTTGCCGGCAATGACGGCCTGAAGGCCCCCTTTACCTGGAACGCAGACCACACGGTGCTCTATTACCGGGGCGTCAATGTGAACGCCGGCGGTGTGAAGGCTCCGCTGTATGAGCCGGCGGGCTGGGATAAGCTGGAGGAGATGCGTGCGGGCGCAATCAAGGATGACAAGTGGACCTCGGAGATGCAGGAGTGGTATGACTACTACACCCATGCTACCGATAAGAAGCCCGTTGAGGCGGACAATCCGGAGCCGGGCTGGCTGAAGCCGGGCGACCCGGACAGCATCATCCGGGATGACGCGGCGGATGTCACGGATTTGAATGAGAAGGAGCAGGCGTGGCTGGACTACTACAACCACAAGCTGGAGGAGCCCCCCGTGGCGGATTACCCTGGCTGGGTCCAGACAACGACCGATGGCAAAATTGATCCTAAGGGTGTGGACGAGTACGGCCGCCCCCTGAATATGCCGGATAAGTCCGGGGATCCGCTGGAGCAGGCCTGGATTAACTATTTCAACGATCAGAGCGACCTGAACAAGCTGAAAAAGATGGACACTGAAGAGCTGAATATCGACATGGGCATGGGCCTTCAGGAGAATGACACCCTGAATCACCAGGGTTACAAGCTGGTCAATGGAACCGCCTTTAACACGGCTCTGTCCGGCGTCCGGTTCATCGACTATGGTGTGGACGAGGACGGCGACCCCAAGAACTCTGCACTGCTCATGCGTGAGCTGGCAAACGTCTTTGAGACCTGGGGGGAGAACGGACAGAAGTATCTGCCGGAAAAATACCGGGACATGAGCTCGGAGGACCTGAAGGCTCTGATGGAGGAGGATAAGGCCGTAGCCAAGGAGATTGAGGACTTCCACAATGAGAGCGAGGCCAAGGCCTTCCGTCTGATGGATAAGATGAAGGCCGCCCAGGAGCACCTCACTGAGGAATATGTGTCGCTGGATGCCAGCGCCTCCTTCCTCAAGACCAACAAGGAGCGCCTGTCCACCCAGAGCGTCTATCTGAACGAGCAGGTGCTGGACATCGAGCAGATCGATCTGGCCGACGCCATCACCCAGTTCTCCTGGGACCAGTACTGCTACAATGCGGCGCTGAAGGTGGGCAATCAGCTGCTCAGCCAGTCTCTGATTGACTATATGAACTGAGTCCTTCCCCGTTTCCGGAGGGGAGCGGGGAAGCCCGTGCGGTTGTGTGTATTTTAGGTAAGGAAGCCTGAGTCATGCAGAAGGGAGTGCGCATTACACAATGAAACCGTTGATTGAGATTACCACGGTCCCCATCCAGATTGAGATGAAGACCACCAATGCAAGACTGGAATATGCCCGGGGCACAGCCGAGATGGAGATTTCCCGGGAAAAGAATGGCTTGAGCATCAAGAGCCGTCCTATCAAAATCAATATTGATACCTTTGAAAACCGGAATTCCCTGTCGCCCACCCTGGCCCGCTATCTGGAGCAGAACGCGCAGAAGGGCCACCAGGCCGCTTATCAGGCCACAGCCACCTACGCCCGCCAGGGCCAGCTCCTGCTGGAGACCCAGGTGGGCCAGGAGCTTGTGACCCAGTTTGCGGAAGAGGCCATGATGAAGGATGTCAAAACCAACGTGGGCTTGGACTTCCTGCCCAAGCCCGGGCCTGAAATCACCTGGGACCCCGGGGAGATCAATATCCGCTATGAGATGGACAAAATGGCGATGGACTGGAAGCTGGACAAGGGCAGCTTTGAATTTACCCCAGGCGACATTGAGTTTACCATTACCCAGCGTCCCGATGTGGTCATCAAGTATATCGGCGGCCCGCTCTATGTGCCCCCCTCTGCTGACCCCAATTATGAGCCGCTGGATGTGAGGGCTTAGTACGTTCTCCTCCCCTGCGGGGGAGGAGTATCTATACAACAGGAGGAAACATGCGGCTGAAAACCAAGTATTTCGGTGAGATCGACTGTCCGGAGGAGGATAAGCTCCACTTCCCCGAGGGGCTCTTCGGGTTTGAGGAGGAGAAGGAATTCTTCCTGCTGCCCTTTGAGGGCAGCGAGGGCAGCCTGCTCTGCTTCCAGAGCGCGGGAACTCCCGGCCTGGCCTTTGTGGCCATGAACCCCTTTTCCCTCAAACCGGACTACGCCCCGTCCCTCACGCCCCGGGAGCTGAAGGCCATGGGGGCGGAGCGCAGCGAGGAGCTGTGCTTCTATGCCCTGTGCGTGGTGCGCGACCCGGTTGCGGACAGCACGGTGAACCTGCGCTGTCCTGTGGTCATTAACGACCAGACCCGGCAGGCCATGCAGATTATCCTGGAGGAGGGCGGCTACACCATGCGGCATCTCCTCTCGGAGTTTGGCAAGGAGAAGGAGGGCGCCCCATGCTGATCCTACAGCGCAAGGAGGGGGAATCCCTGCTGATTGGGGACGATGTGGAGATCACAGTCGTGTCCGTGGAGGCGGGACGGGCCCGTCTGGCCATTCAGGCTCCCCGCAGTGTGACCATTCTGCGCAGCGAGCTGAAGGTGGCTGCCCAGACCAACCGGGATGCAGCGGATGAGAAGGCCTCTCCTCTGGAGCTGCTGGGCGTGCTCCGGGAACAGGGGAAAAAGGAATAATCATTCACGGCGGCCGCATATCTGTGAAATGTGCGGCCGCTTTTTGGACAAATTGGAATTCCGGGAGCAGCAAGGGTGAAATGTGAGAAAAAACAAACCCGAAGAGAGGCGTCTTTGAAGAATTTACCATTGCATTTAGGGCCGTTATGCTGTATTCTATAAAATGCCTTTGCCCTGAAGCGGCGCCTGCTCCAGGTTCTGATTTGAAAACAGCCCGCCAGTGTATTTGAAAAAAACGGGGAGAATATATTGTTGAATCCCTTGCAATGAGCGTGGAAGTGCGATATAATATAGAAGCTCATTTGTTTCCAATCGGTGAAGACAGATTGCTGAACAGCTGTTAAAACTCCTGCCGCAGCCCTTGCTTTTCTGAGGGAAGCATGGTAGAATCTAACATGATTGTTTTGCGGCGGTTATTGAGAGGAGGAGCGTTTGATGTTTGACTTTATGTCCACAAACTCACTTCTGATGCTGGAACGGGCCATGAATTTCCAGTGGACGAAGCAGAATGTGCTGAATCAGAATATTGTTAATGCGGAAACGCCCAACTATAAGGCGAAGTATGTGACCTTTGAGGAGGCGCTGGACAGCAGTATCCGCGCCTCTCTGCGGATGACGGACCGCCGGGCTTCCTCCGTCCGCAGCGCCATTGGCCGCTCCGCCCCTGTGATTCACGTTGCGGAGAACGAGAGTATGCGCATGGACGACAACGGCGTTAACATTGCCGAGCAGGAGACAGAGGCCGTCCGGAACGCTTACCAGATGCAGTACACGATGGATGCCATTAACAGCAATCTGTCCCTGATGCGTACCTTGATTCGGGGCCAGTAGCAGCTGAATAACTCGGCCGAACCCCTGCAGATGGTTCGTCCGTTCCACATAGATGAATTTTAATTTGGGAGGGCTGCACCATGGCCTTTGTCAGCAGCATTGACGTAATCGGCTCCGGGTTTACTGCCCAGCAGCTGCGGCTGGATGTAATTTCCGAGAATATTGTCAATATGAACACTACCCGCACCGAAAACGGCGAGGGACCCTACCGCCGGAAGGTGGTTGTCTTTGAGGCGGAGGAGCGGACCGACCGCTTCCGCGATGTACTGGACCGGGCCCGTTATGCCAGAAAAGGAACCAGAACCATGGGCGGTGTTCGGGTGGTGGAGGTGGCCGAGGACCCCTCTGACTTCAAGCTGAAGTATGACCCCGACGACCCGGATGCCAATGAGGATGGGTACGTGGAAATGCCCAATGTAAATCTGGTGCTTGAGGTCACCGACGGCATGGCAGCCAGTCAGGCATACGCTGCAAATGTGACAGCGTTTAATCTGTTGAAGAGCTTGATTTCCAAGGGACTGGAAATCGGCAAGTGAGCGTCTAGGTCAGGTTGAGTTTTTGTTCAGCGGGCAGGGAGCCCAAGGACAGAAAGTTGGTCTGGCCTGGATTTGCGCTATAGGATAGTGAAAATGGTCGGTTTTTCTCATTTTTAGGAGGAATTTGTTATGGAATTTACCCCGATTCGTCCCATCGAGCCCCTGTGGGACTCCCTGTCCCAGCCGGTACAGGAGACCCGGCCGGCCGATGGCGTTTCCCTCTTTGCCAGTGTGTTCCAGTCTGCCATTGACAATGTCCGCGAGACAAACCGGATTCAGGTGGATCTGGAGTATCAGCTGGCCACCGGACAGATCGACAACCCTGCGGATGTGAACATTGCCGCCAGCAAGGCCAGCACTGCGGCTATGCTGCTGATGGAGATGCGGAACAAGGCAGTGGAGGCCTACAATGAGCTGATGCGCATCTCTGTGTAATGGGATGAGCTGAGCTGTGTGTTTTGTAAGATAACTGGCCGGAGGGATTCAAATTGCAGACGAAACTGAAAGGCCTTTGGGAAAAGGTCAAAGGCTTTTTTGCGAAACTGAATAAGAAGACCCGCATCCTGCTGGGCGCTTGTCTGGCGGTTCTGGTGGTAGCCATCGCCGCGGTACTCCTGCTGTCAAGCGGTAAGAAGGAGTACGCCCTGCTGTACGCCGGCCTGACACCTAATGAGACCAGCACGGTTGTGCAGTACTTAAGCGCCCAGGGTATAACGGATTACCGTATCCAAAATGACTCCATTTTGGTGCCGGCGGGCCGGGAGATGCAGCTCCAGGCCGACCTGGCTATGAACGGCTTTTATACCAGTGGGTTTAACTACGACTTTTACACCGAGAACACCGGAAGCTTTTCCACCAACGCAGAGCGGCAGGAGGCCATGCGCATTGCCACAGAGCAGCGGCTGGCTGCCACCATCCGTCTGATAGACGGCATTCGGGATGCGCAGGTGGGGATCACGCCTGGAACAGAGCGTGTCTATGTCCTTCAGAGCAACGCCACGCCCGCCACTGCCTGGGTGCTGGTCACTCCGGAGAGCAACCAGCCGCTGAGCGATGGTGTGGTCAAGGCTATCCGGAACCTTGTCTCTCACAGTGAGAAGAACCTGGACATTGAAAGCGTGGCCGTGGAGGATACCTACGGCAACCAGTATGACGACAAGACCGGCGTGGGGACAATGGTTGAAGCGAATGCGCTCCAGCGGCAGTTTGAGCAGGAGACCAACAACAAGGTCCGCGGCCAGGTGCTGGAGGCGCTCTCCGCAGTTTATGGTGAGGACAATGTAAAGGTAGCGGTGAACACCACCGTGGACATGAGCCGCAAGGTGGTGGAGAGCACCGAGTACAGCCAGCCCGAGGGCTCTGTGGATGGCGGAGGCCTGATCGGCAAGGAGAAGTGGTTCTGGGGCATTGGAGTGGACGGTACCACTGCCGCAGGAGGCACAGTGGGAACTCCGGAAAACTCTGATATTCCGCTGTATCCCAATATAGTTCCGAATGGTACAGAGGATGCACCCTACTCCACCGGCCAGGGAGAGCGGGAGCATAACGTTGACGTCGCCGTAACACAGCAGGAAATATTGGCTGGACGGATTACCGACGTCAGCGTGGCGGTGACCATTAATCGAAACGCCAGAAACGCCGAGACCATGACTATTGAGCAGCTCACCAACCATGTGGCCGTTGCCTCCGGCATCGGCACCAGCGTGGAGGGCTGGGATTCGCGAGTTTCCATTGCAATCGCACCCTTTGACAGGGACGATACTGTTGATCCCGGCACACCCGGCCAGCCCGGTATCCTGGCTGGCGTACCCGACTGGATGGTCTATGCGGCCATTGCGGGTATCGTGCTGTTCATTATCCTGCTGATTCTCATCCTGCTGCTGCGCCGCAGAAGCAAAAAGAAGAAGCTGGAGAAGCAGCTGGCCCTGGAGGCCGAGATGCGGGCGGCCGAGGAGGCCGCAGCGGAGGAGGCTGCTGCCGCTATTATCGCGGCAGCCCCGCCCACCGGCGGCGCCGATATTATGGAGGTCAATACCGAGAAGAGCATGGAGCTGCGTAAGAATGTCCGGCAGTTCGCCCAGAACAATCCCGAGATTGCTGCTCAGATGGTGAAGGCCTGGCTGAAAGGGGAGGATACCAGTGGCTGAGACAATGAAAGTTGAACTGACCTATCCGCAGAAGGCCGCGGCAGTTATCGTCTCCCTGGGGGCGGATAAGGCCTCCCACCTGTATCAGTACATGGAGCCGGAGGATGTGGAGGCCCTTACCCTGGAGGTGGCCCGGCTGGGGATGATTGACTCGGAGCAGACCGAAGCGGTGCTTACCGAGTTCTATCAGAACTGCCTGACCAGTAAGGCGGTGACCGAGGGCGGTCTGGAATATGCCCGCTCCGTATTGGAGAAGGCCTTTGGAAACCAGACGGCGCTGGCCCTCCTGGAGAAGGTGACCAAGTCGCTGAAAAACCGGGAGTTTGCTTTCCTGGACAAGGCGGATGTCAAATCCCTCTTCTCCGCCCTTCAGAACGAGCGTCCTCAGACAGTGGCCCTGGTGCTGTCCTACGTGGACCCGGACAAGGCTGCCGGCGTTATCGAACAGCTGGAGCCCCGCCGTCAGATCAAGGTTGTGGAGGCCATTGCCACCATGGAGAGCGCCTCCCCCGCCGCCATCAAGACAGTGGAGGCGGATATGGAGCGCAAATTCTCCAGCATAATTACTAGTTCCAATGTGAAGGTGGGCGGCATCGACTATGTGGCCGGCATCATGAACAATTTGGACCGGTCCAGCGA
>JAAVYL010000116.1 GCA_022791075.1 Lawsonibacter sp.
ACTACGTAGCCGGTATCATGAACAACCTGGACCGCTCCAGCGAGAAGTCCATCTTCGACGGTCTGTCCGCCCACAACGCGGACCTGGCCGACGAGATTCGCAAGCGGATGTTCGTTTTCGAGGATATTATTACTATGGACGACCGCTCTGTGCAGCGTTTTGTCCGTGACTGCGACCCGAGAGACCTGGTGCTGGCGCTGAAGACGGCCAACGCTGATGTGTCCAACAAGCTGTTTACCAACATGTCAGCCCGTATGGCGGAGAGTATCCGGGACGACCTGGAGGTTACCACCAACGTGCGTATGAAGGACGTGGAGGACGCCCAGCAGCGCATCGTGGGCGTTATCCGGGATTTGGAGGAGAGAAACGAGATTATCATCATGAAGGGCGGAAAGGACGATATCATTGCGTAACATCCTGAAAAGCTTCCTGGAGCCCAAAGCGGAGGCCTACATACTGCCCAGCACCGACGACATCCATATGGAGGGGGAGGAGGAACTTCTCCCCCCCGAGGCTGAGGAGAGTCCTGATGAGCCCCTGGATGTCACCCTGGGGGAAGAGGAGAAGGCCCCGGAGGCGGAGGAGCCGCCGCCCGGGAAAGGGGAACAACCTAAGGAACCCGAAACTCCCGTCCGCTATGCACAGCTCCAGGCCGAGCTGATTATGAATCAGGCCCGGGAGGAGGCGCAGCAGCTGCTGGACCAGGCCCGGGAGCAGGCCGCGGCTGAGCAGGAGGAGATCCGGGCGGGCGCCCGGGATGAGGGCTACCGGGAGGGCTATGCCCAGGGCACCGCCAAGGCCATGGACGATGCAGTCCGGGACCGGGAGGCCACTGCTGCCCGGCTGGAAAAGGAGGTTCAGGCCTTTTTGGAAAAGGCCTCGCTGGCCCGGGAGGAGATGCTCCTCCAGACCCAGGATGAGCTGCTGGAGCTGTGCCTGTCCATTGCGGAAAAGGTGGTGCGGGTCAGCCTGAAGAGCAGCAGTGAGGTAATTGTCCGTATGATTCAGACCGCGACCGAGCGGATGAAGCGGCAGGAGTGGGTGCATATCTACATCTCCGGCTGCGACGCGCGGCAGCTTGCTAAAATTTCTCCGGCGCTGACCAGTACGCTGGGGGCGCTGAGCCAGCACATCAAGGTGGTCCCCATGGGGGACGATGAGAGCGGCACCTGCATTGTGGAGACTCCGGAGGAGATCGCGGACGCCAGCGTGTCCACGCAGATGTCCAAAATCCGGGATGTGCTCCAGGACCAGCTTGGTTCGCAGTGGATGCAGTGACGCAATAAGACAGAGGAGAGGCTTGGGACGTGTTTCGGGAATTGATCCCCGCTGTCCGGTCCGCGGAGACCGTGGGCCGAACCGGGAAAATCGAGAATATCGTGGGCATGTCCATCGAGGCCTCCGGCGGCCGGGCCGCCATCGGCGACATCTGCCGCATCTACTCCAACGAGTCAGGCGGCCAGATTCCGGCCGAGGTGGTTGGCTTCAAAAATGACCACATTCTGCTGATGCCCTATGCCAATATGAGCGGCATTTCTGCGGGCAACTTTGTCCGCAACACCGGCAAACGGCTGACCCTGCCTGTGGGGCCCTTTCTGCGGGGGAGAGTGATTAATGCGCTGGGCCAGCCCATTGACGGGCTGGAGCCATTCCAGCGGGGCGACACATTCTCTGTGGACAGCGCATATATTAATCCCATGGCCCGCCCCCCAATCCGGGAACGGATGGAGTTCGGCGTCAAGGCCATTGACAGCCTGCTGACCATTGGCAAGGGCCAGCGTATCGGCATCTTTGCCGGCTCCGGTGTGGGCAAGTCCACCCTCCTGGGTATGATTGCCAAAAACGTGAAGGCGGACATCAACGTGATTGCCCTGGTGGGCGAACGCGGCCGCGAGGTTTTGGAGTTCATGCAGAAGGACCTGGGGGAGGAGGGAATGCGCCGGTCGATTCTGGTGGTGGCCACCAGTGATCAGCCCGCCATGCTGAGAATGAAATGTCCCAGCGTGGCCACCAGCATTGCCGAGTATTTTTCCGGTCAGGGCTACGACGTCCTGCTGATGATGGACTCCCTTACCCGGTTCGCGATGGCCCAGCGTGAGATTGGTCTGGCGATTGGAGAGCCTCCGGTTGCCAGAGGATATACACCCTCTATGTACGCTGAAATGCCCAAGCTGCTGGAGCGCAGCGGGAACTTTGAAAAGGGCTCCATCACTGGCGTTTACACCGTGCTGGTGGAGGGCGACGACACCAATGAGCCCATTGCCGACACGGTCCGCGGCATTCTGGACGGCCACATTGTGCTCTCCCGTCAGCTGGCCAATGCCAACCACTTTCCGGCCATCGACGTGGGAGCGAGTATCTCACGTCTGATGGTGGAGATTGTATCCCCGGAACACCGGCAGCTGGCCGGAAGGCTCCGGGACATCATGGGCGTGTATGAAAAAAATTCCGACCTGGTGTCTATCGGCGCCTATAAAGCGGGCTCCAACCCCAAGCTGGACTATGCCCTGGGCAAAATAGACGCCATCAACCAATTTTTGATGCAGGGGATCGACGAGTCCTTTTCCTACGAGGAGAGCCTGGAGGAGCTGCGGCGTATCCTGCAATAAAGTCCCAAGGCGCGCAGAGGGCGTGCCCCTCAGAAAAGAGCCTGAAAAGGAGACAACAGACTGATGAAGAAATTCCGTTTCTCGCTGGAGACTGTTTTGGATTACAAGCAACAGACCCTGGACGCGATTCGGGCGGAGCACGGTGCTATCCTGGCCAAGGTTCGGGCCCAGGAGGCTGTGGTGGACGGCCTGGAGGAGGAGCACTGGCAGGTGGACGGGGAGTTTTCCCGGCGCAAGCTGGAGGGCCTCACCATTTTGGACGCGCTGAACTACGAGCAGTATCTGAGAGCTCTGGAGCGTGAGATCCAGCAGGAGAGAGTCAAGCTGGAGCGCCTGCGCCGCCAGGAGGAGATGAAGCGGTCCCAGGTGGTGGAGGCCCGGAAGGAGACTGCCACCATTGAGAAGCTGAAGGAGCATAAGCTGGAGGACTACCGCAAGGCGGAGCAGAAGGCGGAGGAACAGCGAATTGAGGAGTTTGTCTCCACCACCCGCGCCATGGCGGCGATGGGTATTTAAAGGGTGAGTTACACTTTAATAAGTGTTTCTCTATAAATGGTCACGGGAAGGAGGTGAGTGCAGATGCAGACACCGATTTCATTCTGTGACATCAGCGCACGGTATGGGCAGATGCCCGCTCCTCAGAAGAGCATTGAGGAGCTGACCGGGTGGAATCCCAACAAACTTTTCTTAGACTTCATGAACAAGGTCCGGAAGCAGCGGGAGGAAAACGCCAAAGACGCTGAGGAGGACGCCCTCATGGCGATGATCGATGCCATGAACGCCCCGGAGAAGGACCGGCGGGCCGGAAAGGCCGATATGGCCGGAGCCAATTCCCTGGCCCAGGCCGGCAAGGCTATCGTGGCCCAGCATGAGGAGATTCTGGCGGACGGAACCAAGCAGGTGCAGTGGGTGGACCCCACAACAACCCTGACCGTCCAGGTCCTGATGTCCTGTCTGGGCGACCGGTTTACCTTTGAGCAGGCCGATGAGGTTCAGGAGAACCAGGAGCAGGCCAAGCAGGAAGCCGAGGAAGAGCGGTTGGAGGTCACAGAAGCGCGCGGCCCCAGCGAACCCAATGACGTAGAAAAGGAGGTGTAAGAGACATGAATGTGACAGATCAGTGGATGCTGGAACGGATGCAGCAGATGGCCGCCAGTTTGACGGCTTCTCTGACGCAAACGAGCCAGAACACACAGACGCCCAAAAGTGAAAAGGGTGAGAGCTTCCAGGATATGATGAGCAAGGCCAAGGACCAGAAGGTGGAGGCCCCCAGAAAGGACGCTGCCCCCGACAAACGGGAGCCTGTCCAGAGCAAGGAACAGCCCCAGCCGGCGGAGAATACCGCCCCGCAGCAGCACCAGCCGGTGAAGGCGGGGGGCAGAACCAATTTTGACCTCACCCTTGCCGCCTTTGTAGCCGCGGGCTTTGCCCAGGTGGAGGAGGTTTTTGAGGATGGTACCGCCATCGTCACCCTGGACGGCCTGAAGGTGGACGGAATCTTTGCCAGAGGCGGGGTGATGCCGGAGAACGGACAGCTGCCCCAGATGACTGTGGTCACCGGAGACGGACAGGAAATTGTGGTAACTCCCCAGCAGCTCCAGGAGGTGTTCAGCCGCTATGGCCTGGAGGGCCCCACGGAGAACGGAGGCGGACTCTCGATGCTGGGTCAGATCGACCTGAGCAAGCCTGAGTTTGAGAACATGACCGTGATCGACATGGACGGCAAGGTCACAACCATGGGCGAGATGCTGAAGGACCTGAATGTGCAGGCTGATACTGAGGAGCAGGACGAGACCAACCTGGATGCCGAGATGCTGGCCTCTGACCAGCCCCTGTTCAAGGATGTGAAGACGGCCCCCGTGAAGGTGGGGGAGAACTTCCTGCTGGACACCCAGCAGCCGGACATGGAGCAGGTGCTGGCGGATACTGTCCGCTATGCGGCGCAGGCAGGCATCAAGGAGGTTGAGCTCATGCTCAGCCCCAGAAATCTGGGCGCCCTGACCATCAAGCTGACCCAGAGTGCCGACGGTATTCTCCAGGTGGTGTTCCACACCAGCAACGCCAAGGCGGCCAACCTGCTGAACCAGCATTTGGACAGCCTGAACACCATGCTCCAGGGCTATAACCAGAGTGAGGTGCGTGTGGAGGTCCAGCGCAGCGAGAACAGCCAGCAGGCCGGCCAGCAATTCCAGCAGGCTGACCCGGACGGGCACAACCAGCAGCAAAAGCAGCAACAGCAGCAGCAGGAACACAGCGAGCATGACCAGGACTTTTTCCAGCGGCTCCGGCTGGGGCTGTTCGGCCTGGACGATGCGACCTGAACAAGCAGGAGGTGAACAAAAATGGACAGCTATTCCTATGATACAGCATACCGCTATGGCAACTATAACAAGGCAAATGATTTTGACCCCACCATTAACCGCTGGGAAGAGGCGGAGAAGGCAGAGAAGGAAAATAAGGACAAGGGTACCCTGACCTTTACCGACATGCTCACCCTGATGGTGACCCAGTTCCAGAACCAGACCCCCGACAACCAGGCCGACTCCAGCGACATGATGAACCAGCTGGTTCAGATGAGCGTGATGCAGGCTATGAACGACATGACCAGCCAGATGAAGGAGCTCGCCCTGGCCAACGTGATGAGCTACGCCGCCTCCCTGGTGGGCCAGACCGTCACCGTCGGTGTCTGGAACGATGAGACCGAGGAGCTGGAGGAGCTTGTGGGCGTGGTGAAGGGCACCGGCACCTACAACGGACAGCAGGTCATCTACTTGGATAACGGAGAGGGCTACTTCCTGAGCGACATCATGGCTGTGGGCACCCTGCCTCCCAAGAAGGAGGAAGAGACGCCCGGCGAGGGTGAGGGCGAAGGCGAAGGTTCCGGCGAAGGCGAGGACAACAAGACCGAGACGGAGAACGAAGTGGGCTGAGACAGCGGTCAGGAGGGAATCTGGCCACAGTAAGCGGACAGGATGTCCGCGAAGAAAGTAGGAACAGACATGGCAGAACGCATCTCTTCTATCCAGGGCGTTTCCCCAGTAGAGCGCGTCCAACGGGTCGAACGGGCCAGCCGCGCTGCGGCAGGACAGTTTGGCGCTCTGCTGAATCAGGAAATCAAAACCGGCCAACCGGCGGTTTCCTTCTCTAAACACGCCCAGAGCCGGGCTGAGGAACGGGGCATTCAGGTGGACGAAACTCTGATGGGTCAGCTGGCCGACTCCGTAGAGCGGGCCCAGGCCAAGGGAGCCACCAATATCCTGGCCTTCGACGCTACCCGGGCTTTTATCATCAACGTCCCCCACGGACGAGTGATCACCACCATGTCCCAGGAGGAGATGGAGGAAAATATCTTCACAAATATCGACGGCGCTGTACTGCTGAAATAACGCAAGAGCAGGACCTTTATGGATGCTTTGGTCCCCTGCCCGACTGACAGGGGACCGGCAGCGCCCTAGAAAAGGAGTAATGTTATAATATGACTGGCGCAATGTATGCCGCCATCGGCGGCCTGAAATCCCACATGACCAAGCTGAACGTCATCGGCAACAATATCGCCAATGTCAACACCTACGGCTATAAAGCCCAGCGTATGACCTTCATGGAGTCTATGTACACCACCAGCCGCTCCGGTTCCAACGGCGGCGCAACCGCCGGCGGCAACAACCCCTCTCAGGTGGGCTACGGCTGCTCCGTGGGCTCCATCGACCTGAATATGTCTCCCTCCACCTACGCCCCCACAGGCACGGGCCTGGACACCTATATCGACGGTGAGGGCTTTTTCATGGTGGGCGATAAGGACGGCAACATCCTCAGCAACAGCGATGTAAAGAAGCTGGATCTTACCCGCGTGGGCGACTTCTGGCAGGACGCTGACGGCTATATCTGTAACCGCCAGGGCAAGGTGCTCTATGGCTTTGCCATGGTGCAGAATCCGGATTATAATCCAAATTACCCGAAGCCCACAGAGGGTGATGCCGATTATGCGACTGAGCTGGAAAAATACAATTTAGCCCAAAAAGAGACGATTGTCAGCACTCAGCTGGCTCCTCTGCGTGTGCCTCTGTCTGCCGCTGCTCCTACCGAAGCGAACGGCGGCCTGAAAAAGGAAACTGTTGATGGCAAAGAGGTGCTGAGTCCGCAGTGGGAGGAGGGCGAGCCTGTCTATCCTTACTTGCAGACGACGATAGTTGACAAGGTGACGTACAAGCAGAATGTCTTTGCCAAGCCCACTGATGAAATTGTGGAAATCCCCGATGATCCGGCGGATAAAGCGGATGAAGGAACGAGGACGGCTGTGGCTCTGAATACTGATCCGAACGCAGTTTCCAATGTGCTGCATGTCCAGCTGAAGAGCATGGGCGTGGAAAAGAACGGCGCTATCACCGGTACTGCTCCTAATGGAGATACCGTGATACTTGGCTATATTGCCATTGCCAACTGCGACAGCCCTGACGGCGTGACCCACATTGACGGCCCCTACTACAAGGCCATGGGCGGCGCGGGCAATGTGCGTGTCTCCGCTCTGGGCGGCGTGCTGGAGGGTAAGTATCTAGGCAATCAAGTGATGGATACAACCGACCCGGACAATCCTGTGGTTCCCGACCCCGCTGACGCCATCCTGAACGAGAAAGATGTGGAGACCAGAAAGGGCGGTCTGGAGGCCTCCAGCACCGACATCGCCGAGGAGTTCTCCCAGATGATTACCACCCAGCGCGGCTATCAGGCCAACACCCGAATCATCACCGTCACCGACTCCATGCTGGAGGAGCTGGTGAACATGAAGCGGTAATAGCAGCGATTTTTTCCGGTGAGCGCCGGCGCCCCCTCGTAAAAGGGGGCGGGTGTCTCCGGAGGCGGTCGGGGGGGGGATCCCCCCAAAAAAAGGGGGCCGCAGGGCGGAATCCCGCCACTGGGCTTTGCCCGGCGGTCCCCTCCCCCTGACGGAGGAGGAGTTTGTGAAGCAAATCCCGCTGGGGCGGGCCAGGAGAGGAAAGGAAGGTTTGTCATGATTCAGCTGACGAAACGCAACGGAGAGAGATTTTTGGTCAACCACAACCAGATCGAGTGTATTGAGATGATCCCCGAGTCAAAAATCGTCATGATGAACCGGGATTATTTCATCGTCCGGGAGTCCCCTGACCAGATTATCCGAAAAATCTCTGAGTACACCGCCAAGGTGCAGGATGTGCACCGGGCCCTGACTATTTCGGACCGGCGCTGAAAAGCGCCGGGAGGGCATATTTGACAGGCGTTGCGTACAACCACTGTGCCTGGGGCGCGCTCTGAGCGGAGCGACGCCTATCAAATGCGCCCTGAGAGAAAAAGAAATTCCATTTGGGAGAAGGAGTGGACCTGAGGCAATGAATATTACATATATCATTGGTACTGTAGTCGCGTTCGCCGTCATGTTCATCGGTATGATGATAGGCAGTGAGGGCGAAGCGTTCCTGGTCGTCACAAAGCTGGGAAACTTCTGGGACCCGGCCAGCGTCTTCATTGTTATCGGCTGTACCGTCGCCGTGCTGGTGGCCAGCTTCCCGGGCAGCGCCCTGGCCAACATCCCCAAGCACTTCGGGGTTATGATGAACACCAAGAAATATGACCCCATGGCCATCATCGACAAGCTGGTGGAGCTGGCCCAGGTAGCCCGTAAAAACGGCCTGCTGGCCCTGGAGGAAATGGGCAATCAGGAGCAGGACCCCTTCTTCAAGCAGTGCATTATGCTCATCGTGGACAACAACGACGCCGACCAGGCCCGTGAGATCATGATGAACGACATAGAACAGTCCGCCGCCCGCCATGAGGACGGGGCGGGAATGTATGAAAAGGCCTCCTCCGTGGCTCCGGCGTTCGGCATGGTGGGTACGCTGGTAGGTCTGATCAACATGCTGAAGGCTATGGACATTGAGAGCGGCGGCGGCGACCTGGGTCCCGCTATGGCCACAGCTCTGATTACCACCCTGTATGGCTGCGTAATGGCCCATATGATCTTTGGCCCCATTGCAACCCAGCTGCGCCGCCGGGATGAGGAGGAGACCCTGTGCAAGCTCATCATTGTGGAGGGCATTATGTCCATCCAGTCCGGCGCCAACCCCAAGTTCCTCCGGGAGAAGCTGCTCACCTTTATTGGACAGAAACAGCGCGGTGAGGGCGGCGGAAAGAAAAAGGGCGGGGAGTAATTCCCCTGTTTTGAACTGAGGTGAAACCATGGCAAGCATCAAAAAGAAGAGCTCCGGCGGAGGCGGCGGCGCCAACTGGATGGACACCTATGGCGACATGGTGACCCTGCTGCTGTGCTTCTTCGTTCTGCTCTATTCCATTTCCACCATTGATGCCTCCAAGTGGATGCTGGTGGTGCAGAGCTTCAACCGGGACGCGCTGGAAAATCCTCAGGATACCCCTCCCGGGCCTGTAGGCTCTGACACCGGCAGCGGCGGGCAGGGCTTGCCCGCCACAACGGAGGAGGCCCTGGATGAGCTGTTTGAATTTTTGCAGACCAATGTGGCCAGCGACGACATTGTGGTCAGCCGGGGGGACGGCTACGTCTTTGTCTCCTTTGCTGAGGCGGTGTTTTTTGGCCCGGACAGCTCTGCCCTCCGGCGGGAGGGGGCGCTGGTGCTGGACCAGATGATCCCAGCTTTGACCAAGTGCGCCCCAAATATCGACGAGCTGAAGGTTATCGGGCACACAGCCCAGGCCAATCCGAACCGGCATAACAACGTGGTCACCGACCGGCAGCTGGCCTCCGCCCGTGCCACATCAGTCGTGATCCATCTCCAGCAGAACATCAGCAATGAGCTGCTGAACCCGGGACGGCTGGTGCCTGAGGGCATGGGCGAGTGGCGCAATGTGGCCTCCAATGATACTGCTGAAGGCAAGGCCAAAAACCGCCGGGTTGAGATGATTATCAGCGGTAAAAACCTGGAGGATGTGCTCTCCGACAGCTATCAGCAGTACCAGACAATACTCAAAAGCACCGGCAGCATCAACGTGCCAGACTAAGGGCCCGCTGCCGCTGCATCTCCCGCGGAAGGGAAGACCTGGATTTAAATGAGGGAACGATATGGCTGAAGTCTTATCACAAAGTCAGATAGACGCTCTGCTCAACGCGGCCAGAAGCGGCGAGATGAACCTGGATGCCCCGGCGGAGAAGTCTTCGGAACAAAAATATCGTAAATATGACTTTTACAGCCCGCGCAAGTTCACCAAGGACAGGCTGAAGATGCTCAACAGCATCTTTGAGAGCTACGCCCGGGTCATCAACTCCAGAATTAACGCCGTGCTCCACGCCACCTGTGAAATTGAGGTGGACAGCGTGGAGGAACAGCGGTATTATGAGTTCGGCAACGCGCTGACCGAGAGCGATGTGGTGGCGCTGGCCAAGATTGATCTGGAGAGGCTACAGGGTGAGGACCCCATACTGGTCCACCTGGATACTCCAGTGGTGTTGTCCATGCTGGACCGCATGATGGGCGGTGAGGGCGACCCGGATTCCAGCCTGCCCAGCGACTACAGCATGACCGACCTGGAGCTGAACATGTATGAGGACTTGATGGCGGACCTCATCCCCATTATGGGCAACAGCTGGGAGAACTACATTACCATCCAGTTTGATTATGTCCGCACTGAGGTAAACCCAACCCTGGTCCAGCTCATCGGCTATGATGAAACTGTGGTCATCGTGGGCCTCAACATTAAGTTCCCCAACTGTACGGGCCGGATGAGCCTGTGTCTGCCCGGGGAGATGCTTACCAATATTTTTACCGAAATCAGCAAAAGCACCAGCCGTCGCGTCACTGGTGAGGATAAATCGGAGGAAATCTTTGACAGCCTGCGGGAATCCGAGCTGGAGATTGTGGCCGAGCTGGCCAGAACCCGTATACTGCTCAGCGATCTGTACCACCTGAACGTAGGAGATGTGGTGGATATCAAGCGCCCCAAGGACGCGCCGGTCTTCCTCAATATTGGGGGACGAAGGTGGTTTGATGGGCGGATGGGCACCAGCAATAAGCAGGTGGCTGTGAAAATCGGAGAGACCTACATTAAAACGTAGGCTAAAAGGAGCGAAACTGAATGGAAGATATTATTTTTAGCCCGATGGAAATAGACGCCATCGGGGAGATCATGAACATCAGCTTGGGCTCCTCCGCCACCGCGGCGTCTAATATGCTGGATCACCGGGTGGACATCACTACCCCCCGGGTGAGCGTTGTCAATGTGGAGGATTTCACGCTGGGCAAAATCGAGCCGGCAGTGGGCGTGGAGATCAAATATGTCTGCGGCCTGGAGGGGAGCAATATCATGCTCCTGAAGCGCAGCGATGTGCGGGCAATCACAGACATTCTGCTGATGACCGAGACGCCTGACGAGGAGTTTGAGCTCAATGAGCTGTCCATCAGCGCGGTGTGTGAGGTCATGAACCAGATGATGGGCTCCTCTGCCACGGCCCTGTCCGACCTGCTGGGCCGGATGGTGAACATCTCCACACCCGAGTCCTTCGAGATGACGGACCTGGATGAGGTGAAACGGGAGCATTTCCCTGTGACCAAGGGTCCTGTGGTGGTGGTTCGGTTCAACCTGATCATTGAGGACGTGATTGACAGCGAGTTCATGAACGTCATGTCCGTGGAGCTGGCCAAGGAGCTTATTGCAGGCTTCGGACTGTCTGAGGATGAGCCTGAGCCCGCCCCCGCGCCTGCCCCTGCTCCCGCCCCCGCCCCCTCCGGCGGTGGAGCCACCATGAGTCAGGAGGAAATTGAGCGGATGATGGCCGGAGGAGGCGCCCCTGCCCCCGCTCCCGCGGCCCCTGCTCCCGGTGCTCCGGCAGCCGTTGCGCCGCCGCCTGCGGCAGGAGAGCAGCCGGGTTACCCCGGCTATCCGCCCTATGGCCAGCCGCCTATGGCGGGAGGGTACCCCTATCCGTATCCCCCTTACCCCATGTATCCGCCCCAGCCGGCGCCGCCTGAGCCCAAGGTTATCAACGCTCAGCCCGCCCGGATGCAGTCTCTGGAGGCGGAGAACCGCCTCAATCAGGAGCAGAAGCAGAATCTGGACCTGATCCTCTCTGTTCCTCTGGAGGTTGCTGTGGAGATTGGCCGGACACGGCGGAAGATCCAGGAAATTTTGTCCTTCTCCAAAGGCTCTCTGGTGGTGCTGGACAAGTTGGCCGGCGACCAGGTGGATCTGCTGGTCAACGGGCAGTGTGTCGCCAAGGGCGACGTGGTGGTGATTGACGATAATTTCGGCATCCGTATCACTGAGATTCTGCAAAAGCCCGATATTAACGAACTGGTCCAGGGCTGAGCTGAGCCCTAACACATAAAATGTTATTATATTGAAAAAAAGGATGGTTAACTATGGCTAGAATTCTTACGGTTGACGACGCTGCTTTTATGCGTAAGGTCATCAAGGACACCCTGACCAAGGCTGGCTACACCGACATTCATGAGGCTGAGGACGGCGCTATGGCAGTGGAGAAGTACAACGAGCTCAAGCCCGACCTGGTGCTCATGGATATCACCATGCCCAACATGGACGGCCTGGAGGCCCTGAAAGCGATTCGCGCTTCCGACGCCAATGCCAATGTGGTAATGTGCTCTGCCATGGGTCAGGAGACGATGGTCATTGATGCGATCCGGTCCGGCGCCAAGGACTTTATTGTTAAGCCCTTCAAGCCCGAGCGTGTGCTGAAGACCGTCACCTCCATCGTGGGCGAGCCCTGATTCTATGGAGCCTCTTCTGTCTCTCATTGGTCTGCTGGCAGTTTTTCTTCTGGTGCTGGCCGGGGCCTACTTCTTCACCCGCTGGGCGGGGAAGAATTTGGGGGGCGGTTTTGCCGCCGGCTTGGGTGGACGCCGCCTGGAGGTGCTGGACCGGGCCGGTCTGGGAAAGGATCAGGCCCTGCTGGTAGTTCGGGCAGGAGAGCGGTATCTGCTGCTGGGCAGCACCCCTGCGGGGGTGACCCTGCTGCTTGAGCTGACCCGGGAAGAAGGGGAGAGCTGGAAGCTTTCCGGGTCCTCCGGCGGACCAGAAGATAGAAAACCCCCGGATTTCCTCGCCCTGATGCAGCGGCTGAGAGAAAAAAGTAGACGCCGGTGAAAGGATCGAGGTGAGGAAGGATGCCAACCGACGCGCTGATTAATGTAAACGGCGATAGCGTGCAGGCACTGGAGATTCTGTTCTTCACTACAGTCATGATGCTTCTGCCCTCGTTGATCATCATGATGACCTCCTTTACCCGGTATATTGTGGTGCTCTCCTTCCTGCGTACGGCGATGGGCACCCAGCAGACCCCTCCCAATATGGTGCTGGTGGGAATGGCCCTGGTCTTAACCCTGTTCACAATGAGTCCCACAATAGCGGCCATCAATGAGGAGGCCTTTGCCCCTTATCAGGCGGAGGAGATTACCCAGGAAGAATTCTTTGAACGGGTTCAGGCCCCGCTGAAGCGGTTCATGCTTCAGGACAGAACGGAGCTGGAGAGCCTGGAGCTGTACTGCAACATGTCGGGCAACCCATTTCCGGAGACGGAGGAGGAGGCCCTGGCGCTGCCGCTGGTGGTGATTGTCCCATCGTTTATCACCTCAGAGCTGAAGCACGCGTTTGAGCTGGGCTTCCTGCTGTATATCCCGTTTATGCTGATTGACATGGTGGTGGCCTCCACCCTGATGTCCATGGGCATGGTGATGCTCCCTCCCTCTATGATTTCCACCCCCTTCAAGCTGTTGATGTTTATTATGCTGGATGGGTGGCAGCTGCTGTTTTCCACGCTGGTACGTGGCTTCGGATTCGGATAAGGAGGCCGCATGGATACCAATTCTATTACGCTGGTGCTTCGGGAGGGGATTTGGGTAGCCATTAAGCTGGCCGGTCCTATGCTGGTGCTCAGTATGTCAGTGGGCGTGCTGATGGCTATTTTCCAGGCGGTCACCCAGATTCACGAGCAGACGCTTGGATTTATTCTCAAGCTCACTGTGGTTGTGCTGGTCCTGCTGGTGGGCGGGAGCTGGATGACACAGACGTTTCTGGACTATGCCAGAGGGATATTTGAACTGATGGCCAGTCTTTGAGCGGGAGGAGGGACGCACCATGTGGAATTCACTGACCCTCTTTTTGCTGATTACAGGCCGGATGACGGGATGTGTGCTCTTTAACCCCCTGCTGGGTCGGAGAGGCCTTCCCGGGATTGTAAAAGCGGGCTTTATTTTGATGCTGTCCGCATGTGTTTTTGTGATGACCCCGGCGAATATCCAAATGCCGAATACCCTTTTGGGATTGGCGCTGATGTTTGGCCTGGAGTTGCTTCTGGGCTATATTTTAGGCGTCATTATCAATTTCTTTTTCTATGTTCCCCTGCTGGCAGGCTCTGTGATAGATATGCAGATGGGCCTGTCCATGGCCTCCACCTATGATCCCGCCTCGGGCATCCAGGTGACGGCCACCTCCAACCTGCTCAATGTGCTCATGTCCCTGCTGTTTTTCGTGGCCAATGGACACCACACCCTGATCCGCATTTTTGCGGCCTCCGGCTATGTGGCCCCCTATGGGAACGTTACGCTGGGAACAAACCTGTATGGGGCGTTGCTGGAGGTATTTATCAACTGCACGATCCTGGGCGTCAAGCTGTGTATGCCCATTCTGGCCGCGGAGATGATGGGCCAGGTGGGCATGGGCATCCTGATGAAAGTAATTCCCCAGATTAATGTTTTTGCCATCAATATTGAACTGAAGGTAATAGTTGGTCTGGTGCTGATTCTGGTCCTGCTGACCCCATTCACCGAGTTTTTGCTGGAAACTGAAATCCAGATGCTGTCGGCACTCCAGGAGATACTGCCCCTGATGTCGGGCTGACCCAAATGAAAACGGGCTGACAAAGGGGGGATGACTCCATGGCCGGCGATTCCAAGACCGAAAAGGCAACGCCAAAAAAGCGGCGTGACGAACGAAAAAAAGGCAACGTCCTTATGAGTAAGGACGCAGTGGCTGTGGCCACCCTGATCGGCAGCCTCTTTATGGCTCAGATTATGGGCGGTGTGTTTGTAGACCGAATGGGGGACCTGTGGCGCGTCATATTCGCATACATGGGTACCGGAACAGTGGGAGTGGTTCCCGCTGTGCTCAATGAGCTGTTCCGGGTTTCGGTCCTCACCTTTATAACTGTGGCCGGCCCCTTTTTGGCGGTAACTATCCTGCTGGCGGTTGGAGTGACTTTTTTCCAGACGAAAATGCTGGTGACAACCGAGCCGCTCCGCCCCAAATTCAGCCGGCTTAACCCGCTTCAGGGATTCAAGCGGCTGTTCTCCCTGCGCAGCGTCATTGAGGCGCTGAAAGGAATTCTGAAGATCGTAATTCTGCTGACCCTCATTGTCAACTATTTCCGAAATGCGGCCACTGGCTTTGGCCGTTTTCTGGATATGGAGCTCTCCCAGGCCTGCGCCATTCTCTTCCAGGAGGTTATTACTCTGGTTATGCAGATTGCAGTGGCTTTCATGGTTTTGGCCTTTTTCGACTACCTCTATCAGTGGTGGGACTATGAACGACAGCTGAAAATGTCTAAGCAGGAGATCAAGGAAGAGTATAAACAGATGGAGGGCGACCCCCAAGTTAAGGGAAAAATCAAACAGATCCAGCGCGAGCGGGCCCAGCAGCGCATGATGCAGCAGGTGCCCCAGTCCGATGTAGTAATTCGTAACCCCACCCACTTTGCAGTGGCCCTGCGGTACAGGCCGGAGCAGGACAACGCTCCTGTGGTATTGGCCAAGGGCATGGATGAGCTGGCTTTACGGATTGTAAAGGTGGCGGAGGAGAACCAGATCTCTGTGGTGGAGAATGTTCCTCTGGCACGGGCGCTCTATGCCAACGTTGACCTGGAACGGGAAATTCCGCCGGAGCTCTATGGCCCGGTTGCCGAGGTTCTGGTCTATGTCCTGAAGCTGGATCAGGAGGGTTAATTCTTTTGCGTATAAGGCCCATATGGGCGTTTTCATAATTGTTCAGGAAAGGATGGCACCATGCGTCGAATTTTTCAAAACAGCATAGCCCTCATGGTGGTGGTCATTGTCCTGTTTCTGGTTATCCCCCTGCATGAATCGATTCTCGACATTCTGATCATCACAAATATCTCGATTTCCATTGTGATTCTGATGGTTACCATGACCATTTCTGACGCACTGGAGTTCTCTATCTTTCCCTCGCTGCTGCTGATTACCACCCTGTTCCGCCTGGGACTGAACGTTTCCACCACGCGTGCCATCCTGGGCTTTGACGGCAGCGGTTCCAACGGCGCGCCCGGTACAGCGGTAATTCAGACCTTCGGCAATCTGATTACTCAGGGAAACATTGTGCTGGGTATCATTATCTTCTTTATCATTGTGCTGATGCAATTCATCGTGATTACCAAGGGTGCTGAGCGTGTGGCTGAGGTGGCCGCCCGCTTCACTCTGGACGCCATGCCCGGCAAACAGATGGCCATTGACGCCGACCTCTCCTCCGGCCTGATTAACGAACAGCAGGCCCGGGAGCGCCGGAGCAAAATACAGCGTGAGGCCGACTTCTACGGCGCCATGGACGGTGCCACCAAAATCGTCAAGGGCGACGCCACCATGTCTCTGATCATCACCGCCATCAACCTGATCGGCGGCATCATCATTGGCTCAATCAATGGTGTGGGGGATTTGGGGGCCGTGGCGCAGACCTATTCCATTGCCACCATCGGCGACGGTCTGGTGTCTCAGCTCCCCTCCTTGATGATTTCCACTGCCACAGGCATGATCGTCACACGGTCGGTGTCTGAGGGCAGCCTGAACGCAGACGTTGTCGGCCAGTTTGCCAGACAGCCCCGCGCTATCCTGACTGCGGGCATTGTGCTTATTATTCTGGCCTTGATTCCTGGCACGCCTACCATTCCCCTGCTGGTGGTGGGTGTGGCGCTGAGTGTGTTAGGCTACATGATGAGCGGCCGCCTGGAGCGCACCGCAGCTGCCGAGGCGGCCCAGCCCGAGGAACCGGCAGAGGCCGATATGACAATGGCCCCCAGCGAGACCGACTACTACAAGGACATCAACAACGTATATGGCCTGCTCACAGTGGACCCCATTGAGATGGAGTTTGGCTACAGCCTGATTCCCATGGTGGATGAGAGCAGCGGCGGCAAGCTGATCAGCCGTATTGTGATTTTCCGCCGGCAGTATGCCCAGGACATGGGCTTCGTGATCCCCTCTATCCGTCTGCACGACTCCTCCGCATTGGGTACCAATCAGTATGTGGTGAAGATCAAGGGCGAAGAGGTTGCCCGGGGCGAAATTCTGGTGGACTATTATCTGGCTCTGGAGCCCTCCAACCCCGCCGGTGAGATTGACGGCATTGAAACCATTGAGCCGGCTTACGGTATCCCATCCCGGTGGATTCTGCCGGAAAACAAAGAGATGGCGGAAATTTACGGCTACACGGTAATCGACCCGCTGTCTGTTATGCAGACCCACCTGAGCGAAGTGGTCCGCCGGCACGCCTATGAGCTGCTGGGCCGGGCGGAAGTCATTCAGCTGGTGGAGAACCTGAAGCGTACCGCCCCCGAGCTGGTAGAGGAGGCCATACCGAATGTGCTGTCCTACGCCAACCTGGAGCGTATCCTGCGCAATCTTCTGAAGGAGGGCGTCCCCGTCCGGGACCTGGGCACCATTCTGGAGACCGCAGTGGACTCCCTGATGACCACCAAGGACCTGGATATGGTGTGCGAAAATATCCGTGTGGCCCTCAGCCGTACCATTACCCGCCGCTTCTGCGAGCATGGGCAGCTTCGGGTGGTCACTCTGGACGCCGAGGTGGAGAAGCGTGTCATCAGCTCTCTGAGCAAGAATGAACAGGGCATCTATCTGGCTATGGGTCCCGACCTGATGCAGAATATAGTCAACCAGCTGGCCGACTATCTGAAAAAGTTCAACGACCTGTCGCAGACACCCATTGTCCTCACCAGCCAGGTTATCCGGGTCTATCTCAGCCGGATGCTCTCTCAGTTCTATCCCAGCGTCTATGTGCTCTCCTTTAACGAGATTACCAGTGATGTGCAGATTCAGTCCCTGGGCAATATTACCCTCGACACAGCCCAGGTGCGGCCTGGAAGAAAGGCGGCTGCGGTATGAGCGGGGGAGCGGCCTCTTTCAGGCAGGAGAAGCTGACCTGGAGCCCGGAGGAGCTGGACGCCATGTCTACGGAGGAGCTGTTCCAGGCCTATAAGCGCACCCGGGATGAGGAGCTGAAGTGGCCCCTGGTGATGCGGTATGTGGGGCTGGTGAAAACCATTGCCCTGCAGGTGCGGGGGGTGTATTCCAGCTTTGCCCAGGTGGACGACATTGTCAATGAGGGCCTGCTTACCTTGGCTGGAGCAGTGGATAAATTTGACCCGGACAAGGGAATCAAGTTTGAAACCTACGTCTCCAAGCGTATCCGGGGAGCGGTTATCGACTTGGCCCGGCGGCAGGACTGGGTGCCCCGCAGCGTGCGGCGCAAGGCCAAGGACATCGACCAGGCCAGCAACGAGCTGTTTTCTGAGCTGGGGCGCTACCCCACGGACCAGGAGATGGCTGAGCGGCTGGGCATAACACAGGACCAGTACCAGGAGGATTTAGCCAATTCCTCCATGTGCAATGTGCTCTCCCTGGATGCTATGTTCGAGGACCGGGAGCAGAATGGCGGGGCCGAGGTGCCGGACGGCGGGCTGGACAGCCGTCCGGAGGACTCCATGCTCCGGCGGGAGCTGCTGGAAACGCTGACCCAGGCCATCACCTCCCTGCGGGAGAATGAACAGACCGTGATTTCTCTGTATTATCAGAAAAATCTCAGCATGAAGGAGATTGCCCAGGTGATGGAGGTCAGTGAGCCGAGGATATCCCAGCTCCACTCCCGGGCGATCCAGAAGTTGAAGCTTTATATGAACCAATATATGACCGGCACAAAATAGCTGCCGGAGTTGAGAGGAGTCTTGTACTATGATGAAGGGATTTTATAACCTGGCCTCCGGAATGCTGTCCCAGGGGCGGCGGCTGGACGTGGTGGCCAACAATATGACCAATGTGTCTACCGCTGGTTTTAAGGCGGAGCACTACACCGACCGTACCTTTGATGAGGTTATGGTGTCCCGCATCGGAAACAAGATCAAAACTCCCTATCAGACGATGGAGACCTTCCAGAGCCATATCCTGGCGCCGGACCATCTGTATACCGACTTTACCCAGAGCTCCTTTGAGGAGACGAACCTGCCCCTGGATTTTGCAATCAATGGGGAGGGCTTCTTTGCGATTGACACCGGCGACGGTATCGCCTATACCCGGGCGGGCAGCTTTACCTTGGACAATGACCACTTTATATGCCTGTCTGAGCTGGGGCGGGTGCTGGACCGGGAGGGCAACCCCATCGAGCTGCCCACAGACAAGATAGAGGTTGACAAGCAGGGCAATATTTTCACGGAGGACGGAGGCTATCTGGGCAGTCTGGGCGTGTATGTCTTTGAGGACAACGGCGAGTTGGAGCGTACCCCCTACGGCCTGTTTACCGGCGAGGGTGCCCAGCTGAACGAGGATGTGGTAATCCTCCATAAAAATATAGAACGCTCCAATGTGAATCTGGTGAAAGAAATGGTGAACATGATGTCCACCCAGCGCGCCCTCCAGAGTGCCGCCCAGATGAGCAAAATTTATGACGAGGTGATTAACCGGGCCGTCAATGACATAGGCCGGATGCAGTAAATAGACTCCGACAGGAAAGGTGTGAGCTACAGATGAATATGTCTTTTTTCACCGGCGCTGTGGGTGCATATCAGCAGCAGCTGCGTATGAACGTTCAGGCCAACAACATCGCCAACGTGAACAACTACGGTTTTAAGGCGGAGCGGGCCACCTTCCATCATCTGATGTACGGCAATGTCCGGGGGATTGATGAGGAGCAGCTGCCCCGGGGCTCCGGCACCAAGATGGTCAAGGCCGGTATTGATATGTCTACCAACGGCTATGCCACCACGGACCGCACGTTTGACTTTGCCATTGAGGGCAGCGGCTTTTTTGCCCTGTATGACCCCACCAACGGTGAGATTACCTTCACGCGGGACGGCGCTTTCATGATGGCTCAGTTCCTGGTTCCCCCCGAGGAGGGGGCTCAGCCTGAGATTGACCCGGTGACTGGAGAGGAGATTCCGCCCCAGCCCACGGAGGAGTGGCGTCTGTCTGACAATGAGGGCCGCTGCGTGTTGGACAGCATGGGCAACTTTATTGTCATCGACCCTCTGGACCGGAAGGCGGACCTGGACATTGGGGTCTACGACTATCTGATTTATGACGGCATCCTCCATGCTGACAGCGGCCGGTTCTCTCCCATTGACAAGAACGGCGACCTGTATATGGGTTCGGGCAAGGTGCGCAGAGGCGTGCTGGAGGTCTCTAATGTGGACCTGGCCCAGGAGCTGGTCAAGGTGATTGAGTCTCAGCGGGCCTACAGCTACGCGCTGCGGATGGTTCAGACCTCCGACGAGATTGAACAGACCATCAACGGCCTGCGCAATTAATTTTATTTGTCATAGAGGGGAGCTAGCGTTATGAAAAATTATGAACAGTTGACCTCTCTGGAAATTGATACCCTTAGAGAGATTGGCAGCATCGGCACCGGGAACGCAGCCACTGCACTGTCTCAGATGATGAACCGAGAGGTGAGAATTACCTTGCCTGAGGTGCGCATTATGGGGTATAATGAGGCCATTGAATGGATTGGAGGACCGGAGGAGGTCACCGCCGGCGTGCTGGTAAAGATGAGCGGCGATGTGGGCGGCATCATGCTCTCTGTGCAGAAGCTGGAGCTGGTCAACGTAGTGTTGCAGACGATGCTGGGCACCAGCATCAGCGGCTATGAGAGCCTGACAGAGCTGGAGCAGTCCGCCATGGTGGAGATCGGCAATATTATGATCTCGACCTTCATCAACGCCCTGTCCGGACTGGCGGATGTGCATATTAAGGTGACGGTGCCCGCTTTCGCAGTGGACATGCAGGGCGCTATCCTGACGGTGCCTATGGCCGAATATGGCGGCATGTCCGATTATCTGATGGCTATCGGCGGCAACTTTGTTTGTGACGGGAAGGAAGTCCCCTGCCATTTGCTTCTTTCCCCCGATCTGCGCTCTTTAGATTTCTTGCTGAGGAAGCTGGGCGTTTGCGATGAGTGAGAGTAAGCTGACAGTAGGCATCGCCGATATGAAGATGCTCCAGGGGGAGGGCATCCTGGTGACTTACGCATTGGGTTCCTGCATTGGCCTGTGCTTCCATGATCCCAGACTGCACCTGGGGGCGCTGCTGCACATCATGTTGCCGCTGAACATGGAGTCAGGGCGAACCCATCCGATGAAGTATGCCGATACTGGCATTAAGGAGACGCTGAAGCAGATGGAAGCCCGGGGGGCTTCCCGCAGCCGGATGACAGTGAAAATCGCGGGAGGCGCCAAAATGTTCGAAATTTCCGGCGGCAGCGGACTGGGCAACATTGGACAGCGGAACATTGAAAGCGTCCATGCGATTTTGAAACGGGAAAATATTCGGCTTCTGGCGGAGAATGTGGGGGGCAAGGTGGCCCGGACGCTGCTCTTTGATGTGGCAAGCGGTCAGGGCTGCATCCGCTCCTATGGACAGAAGGATATCATATTTTAACAGCACCCAAAGCGCCGGACGGCGCCATCCTAAATAGAGTGAGGAGTGTCAAACATGGCGGAGGTACATAGCAGCGGTATCCTTTTGGAGTCCGGCACCAACGAGATTGAAATTATGGAGTTCACCATTGATGGGAGCCTGTATGGTATTAATGTGGCCAAGGTGCGGGAAATCATCATGTCTGCGCCGGTGAAAATTATGCCCCATGCCCATCCGGCAGTGGAAGGTATTTTCAAGCCCCGGGATGTGGTCATAACCGTGGTGGATTTGCCCAGATATTTGGGTGTGGAGAGGGAGAAAGGGCCCAAAGACCTGTTCATCATCACTAACTTCAACAAGATGTTCATTGCTTTCCGTGTACATACCGTGGTGGGGATCAGCCGTATCTCCTGGACGGATATCCACAAGCCGGACAAAACGGTGTCTGGCGGCTCTGAGGGTGTGGCCACAGGAATTGCCCAGTGCGGCGACGATCTGGTGACTATCCTGGACTTTGAGCGCATTGTAGCGGAGATTGCCCCGGAAACCACAATCCAAATGGATGAGATTGAGCAGATGGGACCCCGCAGCCGCAGTGAGGAGCCCGTGTGGATTGCGGAGGACTCCATCCTGCTGTCCAAGATGATTGAGGACTGCCTGCGCAAGGCCGGGTATGCCAATCTGCGGATGTTTCCCAATGGCCAGGAGCTGTGGGAGGCCCTGAACGCCCTGCCCAAGGAAGGCAAGCTCTTCGATCAGGTGGCTCTGATTATCACCGACATTGAGATGCCTCAGATGGACGGACACCGGCTGACCAAGCTGGTAAAGAGCGATCCCCGCTTTACGCCTATTCCGCTGATTATTTTCTCCTCACTCATCAGTGAGGAGATGCGGATTAAAGGCCGTCAGCTGGGCGCTAATGAACAGATGAGCAAGCCGGAAATTGGACATCTGGTGGATGTGATGGACCATCTGCTGGCAGAAAACGCGAAATAATAAGAAGCCCGCCGTCAGGCGGGCTTCTTGCTGTCATATCAGTCTTCAGAACGGTTGTGGTGGGGGTGATCCATAACGATCTTACAGGAACGGGTAAGCTGGGCAAAAACTGTGGTGTTAAAACGCCCTTCATATACTGTGAGCATTGGAATGACATCCCGTTTGGGAAGCACCACATATTTGGGAACCAGATTGGTCAGAGTAAGGGCTTTGACATCTGCCATACAGCGGGAGCAGGTACACAGACCAAACATCTTGATATACCGTTCGGTTTTCTCTTCCACCAGCGTCTGCATAACATTGAGGTAGGTCATCTCCTCCTCCGGGGGCGGTGCGGGTTTAGCCGGTTTGGCCTCAGAGGGGGCAGACGGCGCGGGCGCGGGTTCAGGCGCGGGCTGTTCAGCGGGTGCGTCCATGGAGGCCAGCATCCGCTCGATGTCGTCCTGGCTCATCTTGCCGCCGGAGGGGGCAGGCGGCGCGGGCGCGGGTTCAGGTGCAGGCTGTTCAGTGGATGCGTCCATAGAGGCCAGCATCCGCTCGATGTCGTCCTGGCTCATCTTGCCGCCGGAGGGGGCAGGCGTCGGGGGGACGGGCTCAGGCGCGGGCTGTTCGGCGGGTGTGTCCATGGCGGCCAGCATCCGCTCGATGTCGTCCTGGCTCATCTTGCCGCCGGAGGGGGCAGGCGGCGCAGGGACAGGTTCAGGCGCGGGCTGTTCGGCGGGTGCGTCCATGGCGGCCAGCATCCGCTCGATGTCGTCCTGGCTCATCTTGCCGCCGGAGGCGGGCCTGTCCTCTGCCATAGGTCTTTCCTCCTCCAAAGGTGTTTGCTCAGCGGCAGGAGGGGCAAGCTCCTCCTCCAAAGCCTGTTGGATTTGCTGGGACAGATTATCGTCATTGGCCTGTGCCACCTCCAGAATGGGAGGGAGCAGGGGACGGCCAGAGGACTGCGCTGTCTCTTGGGTGGAGGTGTCTCCCTCCCCTTCAGGTGTGGAGACTGCCTCCCCGGGGGCGGTGAGCAAATTTAAAACGTGGGCGGTCTTGTTGCCTTTGGCGCCCTTTTTGCCGGAAGCCATGACTGCCATTCTCCTTTCCAATGCTTAAAATTAGAGCCCTCAGCGAATGGGCGGGGCCGTAAAGATGCCGTACTCCCGGGTGATCTCATTGAGGAGCAGGCGGAAGTCCCGGGCTACCTTGGAGTCCGGGGCATAGGACAAAACACTTTCACCGTAAGCGGGCGCCTCCGCCACAGCGACGCCGGAGCGGATCCGGGACTGAAAGACCTTGGTATCCAGCTGCTGGGCAATTTGCTCGGCCATGTCCAGAACGTCGCGGTTAAGAGTAAAACGCTGGTTGTACTTGTTGAGTACAATGCCCAATACCCGCAGGCGGCTGTTGTAGCACCGGCGCACAGTGTCGATGGTCTCACGGATCTGAGACACACCCAGCAGACTCAGAATTTCCGGCGCCATGGGAACCACCAGGCCGTCAGCGGCCACATAGGCGTTTACCGTCAGTACGTTGAGGGCAGGGGGGGTGTCGATAATAATATAGTCGTAGTCGTCCTCCACCTCAGACAGACGGGTCTTCAGCAGAAACTCCCGTCCGGGGCGGTTGAACTCCAGCTCGGCGGCGGAAAGCAGAATATTGGAAGGCAAAACATCTCCGCACTCTGAGGGGGTGATGACCTCCTGAATTTTCCTGCTGCCCTTGAGCACGTCGTAAATTGTTGCGCAGTTTTCAATGTCCAGCCCCAGGCAAAAGCCCAGACTGCCCTGGGGGTCCAGGTCAACCCCCAGTACCCGGGCGCCCCGCTGGTGCAGACCGTCCATCAGAGAGCTGGCTGTGGTTGTCTTGCCCACGCCGCCCTTCTGGTTGGTAATCGTAATAATAGCGGACAAGCGATCTCCTCCAGTAAAATCTTTCTATGCGGGCTATTAACTTAATCATACTACATGCCGATAAAAAAGTACAGAGTATTTTTGTTTCAATTTCAAAATAACCGTTGGAAATAGATAGAATTCGGAAGGAGCGATTATCATGGCATCTCTTAGCGGAGTAAGCGGCAGCAATATGACCAGCAGTCTGTATAACAGCGCCAATGTCATCAGCGGCCTGGCCAGTGGTCTGGACACAGAGGGTATGATTGAAAACCTGGTGAAGAGCTACCAGGCCAAAATCAATCAGCTGAATCAGAAGGTAACCAAAACCGAGTGGAAGCAGGACGCCTATCGAAGCATTATCAGCAAAATGGTGGGCTTCGGCAGCAAATACGCCTCCTACAGCTCCACTACCAACCTGCTCTCCCCCAACTTTTTCAGCAGTGCGGTCAAGGTGGCCACCCAGGGCCTATATGGGGACCGGGTAACTGCCAGCGGCAAGTCCAGCAGCGATATCTCTCTGAATGCGGTGAAGCAGCTGGCCACCTCCGCACAGTTCCGTACTAAGAGCAACCTGAAGACTGGCCAGGACAATGTAATTGAGGCCTCCGAAGGGCTGGATATCAAGAGTAAAACCTCTTTGGGCACCCTTAACGGCAGTATGACCATTGCCTATGGCAGCAACAATATCTCCATCAGCTTTGATGAGGTGGCCGATAAAAAGGCCCTGGACGAAATCAAGGCTTCCTTTGCCGCCGACCCCAAGAACACTGGAAAGGTCATGTCTGAGGCTGAGGCTCTGGCCCAGTTGATTAATAAAAAGCTGGAGGACCAGAAAATTTCCTTCAGCGGCGGCACCAGCGACGACGCGGTGAACCGTATCGAGGTAAAGGCCAAGGGGAACAGCATCACCTTCAAGGATAAGTCCTCTGGAGGCAACAGCGTCTATATCTCCAAGGCCTCCGGCAATGTAGAGGAGGCTCTGGGCCTGGACCTGGAGAATGCCAAGGAGACGCAGCCTTCAGTGGTCAAGCTGGGCAACGATTTTAAGGCGACCAAAGAGGTCAACAATACCGAGTATCTGTCCGGAAAGACCATGAACCTGAGCCTGGACGGGAAGACAAAGAGCATTGCGCTGCCCCAGCTCTTCAAGAGCGGCGATGTATACCAGATTTGGGATCCCCAGAAGGGCGACCGGGTGACCTACAGCCCGGATGAATATGCGCGAATCCTGAACCAAAGCCTGGAGAACACCTTCGGAAAAGGAAAGATAACGGCGAGCAATGTGGGCAGCGACGGCGAGCTGAAGCTGCAGCTTAAGGTGCAGGAGGGCTCCAACCTGGTCGTCAACACTGATGTGGGTGAGGCTCTGGGAATCGGACGCACGGCCACCAGCTACCTGAACACCAACAAGACCCTGGGCGAGCTGCTGGGTGAGGATAAGCTGGCAGGGATGCGGGTGGCCACGGAGAACGGCAAGCCCATTAAGGACAGCAAGGGGAACCCGACTTACGCTTTTGTCCTCAATGGCGTGACGGTGGGCAACTACTCCAAGGACAGCACCCTGGCTGACATTTTAGCTGACATCAACAGCAACAAGGATGCAGGGGTGAAGGTCAGCTACTCCCAGACCACAAAGAATTTCCTTTTTACCACCAGGGAGACTGGAGAGGACAGCGGAATTGCACCAAGCAGCGAGCTGTCCTGGGCCATGTTCGGTCACGATGCAAGCACCTCGCAGAAGACTGCGGACTATCTGGGCGATATGCTCCCAGACGGCAAGCTGGCCGGGAAGAAGATCCAGTTTACAGTGGGCGAGGGCAGCGATGCAGTGGAGGTGGATTTCACCTTTAAAAAGGACGACAGCACACTGGAGGGAATGCTGAACCAGGTCAACAAACAGCTGGAGTCTAAGGGGATGAAGGCCTCGATAGAGCCCAATGGCGAGCTGGTTGTCAAGAAGGGCGACGAGCGGGTCGAGTATAAGACCGGCGAGGAGGACGATATCGCCACCCTGCTGAACAAGCGTAAGGTAGAGTATACCTTGGGGAAAAACGCTGAGTTCAACATCACCGTCAACGGCGAGACGTTTAATATGAGCCGCAGCAGCAACAGCGTGGAGATTGACGGCCTGACGATTAATTTCCAGGACACCTTCGACGGCGCTGTGGACAAGGACGGCAAGCCCACTGTGGATACCGCCGGAAATGTCAAGAATGCAGTTACCTTCAAGAGCACCACGGACTCGGATAAAATTGTCGACGCCATCAAGTCCATGATTGAGGACTACAACGCCATGATGACGGAGATCAAGGCAGCCTACTCCACCATGCCCTACCAGAAGTCAAACGGCAGCTTTGCCGATTACGAGCCGCTGACCGATGAGGACCGGGAGGGCATGTCGGAGAGCGCTATTGAGCGGTATGAGGAGAAGGCCAAGCAGGGTATTCTCTTTGGCGACCGAACCCTGTCCGGACTGTACGATAAGCTGCGCAACGTCTTCTCCCCCGCCGGAGAGGATGGGGCCTATCTCAGGGCTATGGGCATCAATGTCAATTTCTCCATTACTGAGGGCACTCAGACCGTCACACTGGACGAGAGCAAGCTGCGGGCTATGCTGGACAGCGACCCGGATATTGTGGCTGATGTCTTCACCAGGACCAGCGGCACCGGCGGTGTGATGCAGAACCTGAAAAACCAGGTGGACAACTATGCCAGAACCACGGGCGAGCCGAAGGGTATCCTGATTCAGCAGGCAGGCAGCCCCCTGAGCTCCCTGTCTCTGATGAACAACACATGGCAGAAGCAGATTGAAAACCTCAATACTCAGATTCAGAAGTGGCAGGATAAGCTGTCCAGCCAGGTAGACCGTTATACCCAGCAGTTCAGCCGTCTGGAGCAGATTATTCAGCAGATGAACTCTCAGAGTGCTTCTCTGGCCGGCCTGATGGGCGGCTAATACCGGCGGAAAGGATCGTCCCAAATGGATACAAGAGGGTACCAGCAGTATAAACAGCAATCTATCAACTCTATGACTCCCGGAGAGCTTCTGATGCTGCTCTATGATGAGCTGGTGAAGCGCAGCACCTTGGCCAATATCGCACTGGAGCGGCAGGATTGGCCCCTCTTTGAGGCCTCGCTGGATCGATGTGTGGATATTGTCAACTATCTTGATGAGACCCTGGATCGTCAATATCCCATCAGCCATGACCTGGGCCGGATGTATGACTACTTCACCTATGAGATGGGGCGCATCAAGGCCGGCCGGAACAAAAAGGAACTGGACCGGCTGCGTCCTATGCTGGCCGATATGAGGGATGCGTTCCGTACCTCAGAGAAAAACAGCGGCGGAGGGCAGGAGAAGCAGGCATGACAAAGAGCGATTGGATGGACCTGGCGGTTTTGGAGCGCAAAAAGTACAACTATCTCTCCGAGGTTATGGACCTGAGCCGGCAGCTGGGGGAGGCCCTGGACCGCAATGACGATGTGTCGGTGCGGATGCTGGTGTCCATGCGTCAGGACCCCATTCTGGGCCTGGAAGAAGTGAAACGGGCCATTGAAGCAAAGCAGAATTCCATGACCCCTGAGGACCGGGAACGGTTGGCGACTCCGGCGGGCGAGGCCGCGCCCCAGGAGGCGGAGGAAACCGCCTATTGGAACCAGGCCGGCAGTGCCCGCCGCCTGTTGGAGCGGATACTGGAGCTGGACCGGCAGCTGAGTCGGCGTCTGGCCGGGAACGACTCGTTCTATGGGAGATGACAAAAAAGGGGCCCGGGACGCGGAGGCGTCCCGGGCCTTTCGCTGGACATCAGGAGAGGCTGGGGGAGACAACCCACAGGGGGGCACCGCTGCTTCGGGAGGCGGACAGCTCCTCCAGGAGCAGCTCCAGGTCCCAGGTGGTCAGGCTGCGCTCTTTGCTGGCCGGATCGGCCACCAGAATGCTGCCCTCCAGGGTGATCCCCCGCAGCACGATAAAGTGTCCGCCGTTGGTGAAGTGTCCCGGGCCCATCAGGGCAACCATGAGCTGGCCAGTGGACAGCAGCTGGGCTACTGTATTCAGGTCGGCCTCCTCCGGAGGGAGTGGGGTGCAGGTCAGCCCGAAGGCCTCAGACACGCCGGAGACGATGGAGTGGTAGGAGCCGTGCCTGCGGGCCCAGTAGCCCTGGTCCACACAATGCTGGGCCATTTGAATGGGATCGATGACCTCCTGCGTCAGCGTAGAGACCACAATAGCCATGGCAGTGGGACCACAGCCATAGCCGCCGATTTTATCGGAGCCATAGGCCTCCTCCGCCCAGGGTTCGGCGGTCTGGTCAAAATAAACGGTCTCCTGTGTGCCTCCGGTGAGATACTCCTGGCCGTCATGTACAGTCAGCACGGTGACGTCCAGATCGGCCGGGGGCCTGGGCGGCGGTGCGGCAACCTGGCCGTCTACCAGCTGGAGTTCTTCCAGCTCGGGCTCCGGCGGAGCAGTGAACTCCTCCCAGGAGGCCTGAAGCTGGTCCCAGGTGTTCTGAAGGCGGGCGGATGCGTTGGTGGCTGTGGTACTGGCCGTATCGCAGAGCTTGTCCCAAATCTCCTGGCTGGTGTCGGATATGTACTGTATGCCGGTCCGGACGGGGGCGGTAATGCGGGCATAGAGCTCTGGGGCAAAGTAGGAACACATTACCAGCTCCATTCCCCCGATACACAGCACAGCCAGCACCAGAACCGGAAGAAGGACGGGTATTTTCTTTTTGTGCGGCTGATCAGACTTTTTCACGATTACCCCCGGAAATTTAAAAATAGCTCTTTTCATCTGCTTCAAAAACGATTATACTACAAGAAGAATAAATTTTGAACTATAAATTTATGGCTCGGCCTGAAAATTTCGGGCGGCGGGACATAACGGCAAGGGAGCCTTATCAGATGCCGGTAATATGTTTGGAAAATGCTTCAAAGCTATATAAATCGGAGGATAAGAAGGACAAACGCAAGCACTACGCGGTTCGGGAACTGAACGTGACCATTGAACAGGGCGAGTTTGTCTTCCTCATCGGCAGCAGCGGCGCAGGAAAGAGCACCATGCTCAAGCTGCTGGGGGGAGAGATCTCTCCTGATGAGGGAGCTGTCCTGGTGGACAGTGTGAACATTGCCCGGTATTTTGGTCCCTGGAAGGCCAGACTGGCCCGAACCTTCGGCATTGTCAGCCAACAGACCCTGCTGATCCGGAAGCGCACCATCATGGAGAACCTGATGGTGGCCGGCCGGGCCAGCGGAATGCAGCGCAAGAGCAAGGCGGCGGCGGAGAAGGCGCTGGGACTGGTGGGACTGCCCAATGTGGGGGAGTGCTTTCCGGCGCAGCTGTCCATTGGAGAGGTGAGGCGGGTGGAGCTGGCCCGGGCGCTGGTCAGCAGTCCGCCGGTGTTGTTGCTGGATGAGCTGACCGCCAATCTGGACGATGATACAATTTGGGATATTATACATCTGCTCCATGAGCTGAATAACCGCGGCACCACCGTTGTGATGGCAACCCATGCCAGCCAGTACGTAAATATTATGCGCCGCCGTGTCATTACTCTGGTGGATGGGAAAATAATTGGTGATGTGCAGAACGGAAAGTATGGAGATATCGTATAAAAACAAAGAAGAAATCCATTCATATTTTGTAAAATGTGAAAAATCCAGAAAATTCAGGAAAATTGTTCAAAATCACGACTTGTTCTTGATTCTAAAGAAGAAGTGGTGTATAATGAAAGCCGAAGCGCGTAATGCTCCCGCGCCGCAGCCGCGACGGGGACAAAATGGGAGGAGTACAGTATGAATTTCAAAAACATGTCTATTAAAAAGAGCCTGATCGTGGGGTTTGGCACAACCATCCTGATTTCGGCTGTCATCATTATCGCATCGCTGATTTTGATGAATGTGCAGAAGAACGCTTATACTGACATTCTGGACCACTATGTGGAGACGAACCAGCTGGTCTCCCAGTGCCGGATCGATTACAATATTGCCGCCCGCAACCTGCGGGATGTGGCTCTGTCCGGCAATCAGAACGGGCTCAGCACCGTTACATCCAAGCTGGAGGAGCTCAGCACCGTGATGAGCGATATGAAGACGGCCTATCCCAAGGAGCTGAAGGACCGCACGTTGCTCGACGATTTTGTGAAAGCGTTGGATAGTTGGAAAGAGGAGGCCGAGCAGATTGCTGAGGTTGTGCGCACAGACCGGAACCGTGCGGCCGAAATGATTGTCAGTGAGTGTACTCCTGCATTGGATGCCGCCGCAAAGGCTGGCGACAGGCTGGCCTCTGATCTGCAGAACAAGCAGAAGGACATTATTAATGAACAGAACATGGCCTCCAACATTGCACTGGTCGTTATTGTTGTTGTGATGGTGCTGGCCACCCTGGCTGTGCTGGCCATGGCGACCAAGATCATCAAGAGCATTGTGGAGCCCAGCACTCAGGTCCGTGGCGCTCTGGTGGGCTTCAGCCAGGGCAACTTGTCTGTGCCTGTTGATTACACAGGCAAAAATGAGCTGGGTGAGATGTGCGATGCCCTGCGTACCAGCCAGAGAGTGCTGAACAGCGTGATTAAAGATATTTCTGAGACCACCGGCCAGATGGCAAAGGGCAACTTCGATGTGGAGCTGACCGCCACCTTCCCTGGAGACCTGGCCCCCATCCAGCAGAGCGTGAATCAGTTTGTCCTGCGCATGAGCGAGACCATTTCCAATATCTCCTCTTCCGCCGACCAGGTGTCTGCCGGCTCTGATCAGGTGTCCAACAGCGCCCAGGCTCTGGCACAAGGCGCCACGGAGCAGGCGAGCTCTGTGGAGGAGCTGTCCGCCACGATCACCGATATTTCTGAAAATGCCAAGCGCACTGCCGCCTCCGCTGAGCAGGCCGGTCAGTCTGTACATGAGGCGGGCAATCAGGTTGTCACCAGTGTGGAGTATGTCAAGCAGCTGAACGTTGCAATGGACAATATCTCCAGTTCCTCTCAGGAGATTGGCAAGATTATTGCCACGATTGAGAATATCGCATTCCAGACCAACATCCTGGCGCTGAACGCCGCTGTAGAGGCCGCCCGTGCGGGCTCCGCCGGCAAGGGCTTTGCCGTGGTGGCGGATGAGGTGCGCAACCTGGCCACCAAGTCTGACGAGGCCGCAAAGGCGACCAAGGACCTGATCGACGGCTCCATGACTGCCGTCCGCGAGGGCACTGAGGCTGTGAGCAAGGTTACCTCCTCTCTGGAGCGGACAAATGAGCTGGCCGGCGGCGTAACCACAATGATAGAGACCGTGGTGGAGGCCGTGGAGAGCCAGACCCAGGCAATTATGCAGGTTACAGAGGGCATTGACCAGATTTCTGCTGTGGTGCAGACGAACTCTGCCACCAGTGAGGAGTGTGCCGCTGCCAGCGAGCAGCTCTCCTCCCAGGCCAACATCATGCACCAGATGATGGCTGAGTTTAAGGTGAGCTCCAAGGTGAGCGGAGGCTTTGGCTCCTCCAGTTTTACTCCTGCGCCGACCCCCAGCTATCAGAGCAGCTCCTCCAGCTGGGACAGTGATGAGGATTACGGTGCCTCCAGCTCCTCTGACAATCCCTTTACCGGCGTGAAATATTAACTGGCTAAGACGGGTGCGGAAACTCCGGCCCCGCAGCAAATATGGCGTCCCGGTATCGGGACGCCATATTCTCAGTTAGCAGTGAGAATCTGTATTTGCAGCGAACTGCAGGAAAAAACCTGTTTTAATACGGCCGGCTGCTGTGAATACTGACCCTGAGATGGGAGGTGGACCTGAATGACAAAACGAAAGCCACAGGAGAGCGAGATGATTTTTGCCCTGGACATCGGAACGCGGAGTATTATTGGGATTGTGGGCAAGGTGGTGGATGAACGGTTTCAGGTGCTGGCCATTGAGAAGGAGGAGCACGGCAAACGGGCCATGCTGGACGGTCAGATTGAGGACATCGTTCAGGTGGCCAAGGTGGCCCGGCGTGTGACCCGACGGCTGGAGGAGCGGCTGGACTGTACGCTGGAACGGGTGTGTGTGGCTGCCGCCGGCCGGGCCCTGCGTACAGAGACGGGCAGCTATACTCTGGAGCTGCCTGAGGTTACCCGCATCACCAACGATATGATAGGCCGCCTGGAGAGCGGCGCTGTCTCCGATGCTGAGGCGCAGATTGGACAGGGGCAGGAGGCCCAGCGCAGGTTTTACCTGGTGGGCTACACTGTCTCCGGATATCAGCTGGACCGTTACCCGATGAGCACCCTGCGGGGACATAACGGACAGGTGCTGGAAGCCACTGTGGTGGCGACCTTTCTGCCCAGCGAGGTGGTGGAGAGCCTCTATGCTGTTATGGAGGCGGCCGATCTGGAGGTTGCAAGCCTGACTTTGGAGCCCATTGCCGCCCTGAATGCCGCCATCCCCGCCGACCTGAGGCTGCTCAATCTTGTGCTGGCCGATATCGGGGCGGGCACGTCGGACATTGCGGTCTGCCGGGACGGCACTGTCGTGGGCTATACCATGGCGACCATCGCCGGAGATGAGATCACAGAGGAGCTGATGCGATGCTACCTGGTCCCGTTTGCCACAGCGGAGCGGATGAAAACTCAGCTCTCTGAGGAGAGCGTCACCTATCGGGATGTGCTGGGGCTGGAGCAGAGTATCTCCGGCAGCCGCCTCCAGGAGACGGTGCTGCAGCCCGCCCGTACGCTGGCCCAGGAGATTGCCCATCGGGTGGTGACCCTCAACGGCTCCGCCCCCTCGGCGCTGTTCCTGGCCGGCGGCGGCAGTAAGCTGGAGGGACTTCGGGAGCTGGTGGCTGAGGCGCTGGATATGGACGAGAACCGGGTGGCTCTGGCGGGAAATAACTATGAGCTCACCGCCTTTTCCGACAGCTATGACATCAATGATCCGGAGCTGGCCACGCCGCTGGGCATTGCTGTGTCGGCGGGGCTGGGTCTGATCAGCGACAGCTATCGAATCCTCCTCAACGGCAAGCCTGCCAAGCTGTTTCGCAGCGGTACGCTGACGGTGATGGAGCTGCTGATGATGAACGGCTATACATACTCTGACCTGCTGGGCCGGACAGGAAAGAACTTGAGCGTGATGGTAGACGGACAGCGTATGCTGTTTCGGGGGCAGCCTGCCACGCCCTGTACCCTGCGGCTGAACGGCGAGGAGGCCACGCCGTCCTCTCTGGTCTATGCCGGAGATAATATTGAGTTTATCCCCGCTGTACCTGGAGCGTCAGCGCAGAGGACCCTGAAGGACCTGCTGGGGGCGGATTTCAGCGGCGGCGTTGCCGTCAATGGCCGTCTGGCGGATCTGGAAACCAGACTGAATACGGGCGACCAGATTATGACCTCGAGCCGGCCTGTGCGCCCTTCCCCGCCGGTCCGCCAGCCAGCGCCGCCGCCCGCCGCGGCCTCTCCCCCCTCCCACACGCAGCAGCCTGAGGTCAAGCCTGCTGAACCCGGGGAGAGGACTGAGGCGGTGTCTCCGGCAGCACGTCCCGGCCACTGGGAAAAGCCGGCTCAGCCCAGTCCGCCGCAGCCTGCCCCGGCGCCGGTGAAGCCGGTATCTGCTCCGGCAGCGCCAAAAACCCAGAGAAAGCCGGTTCAGCTTACCCTCAATGGTGAGCCGCTGAGCCTGCCCGGCAAGGAGGATCGTACCCCCTACTACCTGATGGACCTGCTGGATTTCTCGGGGATCGACTTTGAGCACCTGGACCGGGGAGTTGAGCTGAAGGTCAATGGGACCGAGTGTGCCTTTACCCAGGAGCTTCGCGCTCAGGATGATGTAGTCATCCGCTATATGGATATGTAATGGAGTGAGTCTGTTTTGGCAAGAGTGAAAAAAGAAAAAGTAAAAAAGGAAAAGAAGGAGAAGGGCGAAAAGAAAAAGGGCGGCAAAAAGAAGCTGCTGGTTCTCTTTCTGGGTCTGATTCTGCTGGCTGCTGTGGCTGCTGTGGTTGTACTCTTTGTATTGCCCAAATTTTTTGGGGAGCAGGATGAAACGGAGAAGGAACCGCCTAAGGGGCTGCAGACCTATGAGGTGGGAGAGGACACCGCCGCCGCGCTGGACACGATTTTGGAGGAGGGCGAGGGACGTCTGATCGCCCATCGGGGACCTGAGAAGCCCAAGGGTGACGAGAGCCAGCCCCAGGACCGGCACACCTACATTTACGAGATGGAAAGCTACGCCGCCGTCATGGACCGCTATCTGGACCTGATGATGGGAGAGGAGCAGGGCTTTGTCCTTGTTGACGAGGAGTATCTGCACCTGCAGGAGCGTCCGGAGCTGGTGGATGAGGAGGGAGCCTTAATTCTGGCCCGGGCCTCTGTGCTGGAGGGCAATGTGTTCCAGCTGGTGATCGGCTGGTCCCAGTCCAGCGGTACGCTGGCCGTCCGGGTATCTACCGCGGAGGGCGGAATCCACGAGCCGAAGAATGATACTGCGCCGCCTGTTATTGCAGCCACAGTTCAGGAGCAGCTGGACACCCTGAATGCGATGGAGCCCTCCCAGCTGACCCTGTCTGGAAGCTCCATGTCTGAGTATGACATCTACCCTGTTGAAGGGTTTGTCAGAATTGATGAATATTACTGCCGCCGCTTCAATATCTATGCGGCGGGAGAATCGGGGGATATTGTGGCCATCATCTTCCTTAGCGGCGACCAGAAGCACGTTTTCCGTATGGACGTGAATGATAACACAATTATCACCGCTCTGTGGTGAGCCGGCTGAAAGTACTGCTGCTGGACTTAAGAAACGGGCGTCCGTGCCGATAATTATGTTGGAGCAACACCCTATTTTATCAGAAGGGAGAGGACAGTTATGGTAGAAGACATCATGGGGATGCAGATGGCTCAGCTTCAGACCAACTACAGCTATGGGCTGCTGAAGCGGTCTATGAATGACGCTGAGAGTCAGGCCCTGTCTCTTATCAACGACATGGTGGCTGCCGTGCCCGCTCCCGCCCAGTACGGCTTTGACGTGCTGGCGTGAGCGAAAGCTGTTCCAAGCCAAGAAAACGGAGTGAGATCCAACCGGACTCACTCCGTTTTGCTTTGTTTAGAATGGGGAGCACGGTATGAAGGGAATGGAACCGGACACATGAATTTATACTGCGGCAGCGGGAAAACTAATGCTTGACAAGGAAAGGGTTTCGCAGTACAATATAAACACCCCCCGGGGGTGGGGGGGTATCTTGAGCGCAAAGGTCAGGTGATCAATGTGGAAAAACGGAAATTCAATATTACAGGCATGACCTGCTCCGCCTGCTCTGCCCATGTGGAGAAGTCGGTTAGCAGGTTGGAAGGGGTCAAAACCGCCGCTGTCAGTCTGATGACCAACAGTATGACAGCGGAGTATGACGAAAACCTCCTGTCCGCAGAGGATATTATCAATGCAGTAATACAGTCCGGATACGGGGCCTCCCTGCCCCGGAACAGAGGAGAGAGGACGGCGGCCGCCCCCGGAGAAGATACCATGGCCCAGGAGCTGGCTTCCATGAGGCATAGAATGGTCTGGTCCTTTGTGTTTCTGATTCCGCTGTTCTATATCTCCATGGGCCATATGATGGGCGCGCCTCTGCCCGCCGTTCTGGTGGGCCATGAGAACGCTGTGGCCTTTGGACTGACCCAGCTGCTGCTTACTCTGCCCATTATGTATCTCAACGATAAGTATTATAAGGTGGGATTTAAAACCCTCTGGAATCGAGCGCCCAATATGGACAGCCTCATTGCTGTGGGCTCCGCCGCCGCCGTGGTCTATGGCGTCTTCGCCATCTACCAGATGGGCTGGGGCCTGGGCCGGGGGGACATGGAGCTGGTGTCCAGGTACCACATGGACCTGTACTTTGAGTCCGCCGGTATGATTCTCACCCTCATCACCCTGGGCAAATTTTTAGAGACCCGGTCCAAGGGCAAGACAGGAGAGGCCATCAGCCGCCTGATGGACCTGGCCCCTAAGACGGCCACTGTCCTGCGGGACGGCGCGGAGGTGGAAATCCCTGTGGAGGAGGTCCAGGTAGGGGACCGGGTGGTGGTCCGTCCGGGACAGTCCATTCCTGTGGACGGCGTCATTGTGGAGGGCCAGTCAGCCGTGGACGAGTCCGCCCTCACCGGCGAGTCCCTCCCCGTGGACAAGGGCCCGGGGGACAAGGTAGCCGCCGCTTCCATCAATAAGTCGGGCTTTTTCACCTTTGAGGCCAGCCGGGTGGGGGAGGACACCACTTTGGCACAGATGATCCGCCTGGTGGAGGAGGCGTCGGCGTCAAAGGCTCCCATCGCTAAATTGGCCGATAAGGTGTCCGGAGTGTTTGTCCCCACGGTTATGGCCATTGCCTTGATTACGGCCATCGCTTGGCTGATCACCGG
>JAAVYL010000117.1 GCA_022791075.1 Lawsonibacter sp.
GCTCCAGCTCGCCGATGATATTCCGCAGGGTGGTGGCCGTCAGGTTCTCAATGGCGGACATAGGGTTCTCGATGCCATAGGTATACAGCTTGGGGTCGGTGATCTGGAAATAGACCACAGAGTCGATCTGCATGGTCACATTGTCCTTGGTGATAACGGGCTGGGGGGCGAAATCCACCACCTGCTCCTTTAAAGACACATTCTTGACCACCCGCTCGATAAAGGGGATCTTGAACTTCAGCCCCTCGCTCCATACAGTGCTGAACACACCCAGGCGCTCGATCACAAAGGCGCGGGACTGGGGTACGATCTTCACACAGGAGCCAAAGATGATCAGAAGTACAAAGACGACTGCAACCCATGGCAGAACAGCTAATAAAATGTCCATAACACTCTCTCCTTTTATTGATACAATTTTGTTGCGTCAGGGCTCACGGTGTCTCTACAAACACCTTTACCCCCTCGATCCGGCAAACCTTGACCTGGGTCCCGGCGGGTATGACCACGCCCAGCTGGCTGCGGGCGGTCCAGGCCTGACCCAAAACATTGACCCGCCCGGTTCCGGCCTCGTTGTCCACCGCCTCGGTGACCAGGGCGGTCTGACCGATGACCCGGTCGGCGTTGGTCGGGGACCGCCGGGGCCGGATAAACCGGGCAGCCGCCGGCCGCACCAGAGCCAGCGCCCCGGCCGACACCGCCGCAAACACGATCAGCTGCACCCAGAAATGACAGCCCACGCAGGCCGCCAGAAACGCAGCCAGGGCGCCGATGGCAAACCAGATGCAGACCAGCCCTACAGTGGCCGCCTCGCCCGCGCAAAGGGCAATCAGGATAGCCAGCCAGAAAACCTTAAATCCCACAACAGCTCCTCCTTTCGGGTCAAAACGATTCTCTGCCACCTCTATCATATCATACCGTCGTGAAAAATACCACTGTCCAAGCTGAATTTTTAGTGAATTTTAATGTGATGGCTCCTGCTGCAGCTCCTCCAGGGCGGCGGACAGAAAACGGCGGTAAGCTGAGACCGCCTCCCCTGGCCCCGCCAGGACAATGCTGCCGTCCAGCCCCAGCAGCCAGCCGAAAAACTGGGGGCTGATGATCACCGGAAGGGTGACGGTAAAATGCTCCCCGCCGTTGGGAACCATGATCACGTCCTGTCCAAAGCGGTCCCACACCAGGTGCGCCTTGTCCCGCCGGCCCCGGAGGGTGACCTTCATCTCCTGGCCGCCGTACATGCCAAAGTGCTTCTGCCCGTATTCAGCCAGCTGAAAAGCGGGGTACTGGTCCCGTCCCTCCCGGTCCACATTGGTCACCACAATCTCAGTCATCTTGTCCACCCGGTAATGGCGCATCGCCCGGTGCGTGTGGTCAAAGGCCACCAGATAGTAATTTTCACTGTTCCAGATCAGGCCGTAGGGGGAGACAACGTACCGCTTCCCCTCCTGGCGGAACACCTTTTTTCGGGCGATGTCATAGTCGAAATACTTAAAGGTGATGGCCCTCTGGCTGGCAATGGCGGTGTGCAGCTTGTCCACATTGTAATAAATGCTCTCGTTCATCAGCTTGATCCGCCCTGAGACATACACCTGCCGCTGAAGCTGGCCCGCCTGGTGGACGCTGGCCAGCCCCTCCAGCTTGCGGATGAGGGCGTCGCTCTTCTTCTGGGTGATAAATCGGGAGGACTGCACTGCATCCATAAGCAGCTTTACCTCGGGCAGCTCAAATTCCCGCTCCCCCACAAACCAGCCGGGGAACTTGCCCTTCCGGCACTGAATGTCCAGTCCGAACTGGCGCAGGGCCTCCAGGTCGTCATAGATGCTCTTGCGCTCCGCCTTGACGTCCTGCCGGGCCAGCTCCTCGATCAGCTGGGCTACCGAGAGGGGATGCTCCTCGTCGGTCTGCCGCAGGAGTATCCGGCACAGGTGAAGCAACTTGGTTTTCTGGTTGGAGCTTTTTGACATCGGCAGTCTCCTCCTTTTCAGGTTTCACGCCCCAGCATAACAGAGATGGTGTCCGTTAAAACGGACTTTTCAGGGTCTGTGCCAAAGGGTCCCTCCGGCGGGCCGCCTTACTGCCACTTCTCCCACACCTCCGGGCAATATCCCACAGCTGCCTGCCGCCCGTTGCGGACCACAGGGGTGCGCAGAAGGGTCGGGTCCTCAAAAAGCTTCTCCAGCCTGGCCTGGTCAGAGGCCAGATAGGACACCAGCACCGCGTCCGGGTGCCTGGGGTCCACCATCGCCTCCAGCCCAACCGCGTTCTTCACACTGGCCAGTTCCCCCAGGCTCATACCCTGCTTTTTCAGGTCCACCGCCTGGAACTTAATCCGCCGTTCCTTAAACCACCGCTCCGCCTTTTTGGTGTCGAAGCACTTGCTCCTGCCGAAAATTTGAATATTCATGTTCGTTCCCCCATTCTATAAAAGAAATTATAGTGCCAGCGTCCGGGAAAGGCAATCCCTCTTTTTTGCAGGGGAGAGCAGGATTGGGCCGGGCCAGGAAAAACGGCTCAATTTGTCCACATATTCCCTCTTCAAAAAGGGGTTGAACCGCCCTCTTCCAGCCATACTAACCGTACCTGATCAACGGAAGGATGGCGAACTGTTTTGAAAGCTGTCATTATGGCGGGCGGGGAGGGAACCCGGCTGCGCCCCTTGTCGCTGGGCAGCCCCAAGCCTATGACCCCCCTGCTGGGGCGGCCGGTGATGGAGCATATCATCAACCTGCTGAAGCGCCACGGAATCACCGACATCTGCGTGACCCTGTGCTACAAGCCCCAGGAAATCATGGATTATTTCGGCAGCGGAGACCGGCTGGGGGTCCGGCTGACCTGGTTTATTGAGGAGGAGCCCCTTGGAACGGCGGGCAGCGTGAAAGGCTGCATGGGCCATCTGGGCGGCGAGGACTTCCTTGTCATCAGCGGCGACTGCATATGCGACCTGGACCTGTCTCAGCTCCTCCGCTTTCACAGGGAGCGCAGGGCCCAGGCCACCCTGGCCCTCTACCGCCACAAGACTCCCCTGGAGTATGGCCTGGTTCTCACCGGTGAGGACGGCCGGGTGGAGCGTTTTGTGGAAAAGCCGGGGTGGGGACAGGTGCTCACCGACCAGATCAACACCGGCGTCTATCTGCTCTCCTCTGCCGCCATGGACCGGGTTCCTCAGGGCGAGGCTTTTGACTTTGGAAGGGACCTGTTTCCCGCTCTTCTCCGGGAGGGAGCTGCCCTTTTCGGCCTGCCCCTGGAGGGGTACTGGTGTGACATGGGGGACTGCGGCGCCTATCTGAGCTGCGCCTGTGACGCGCTGTCGGGAAAAATAAAGCTGGACCTGGGTCTGCCCAAGCGGGAGGGCGGGTTCTGGTCCGCTCAGCCCCTGCCCGGAGGTGTCCACCTGGTTCCCCCCTGCTGGATCGGCGAGGGGGTGGAACTGGGAAGCGGCTGCCTTATTGGCCCCCACGCAATCCTGGAAAAGGGAGTCTCAGTGGGGGAGCGGTCCATGGTGCAGCGGTCCATCCTTCTGGAAAATTCCGCTGTGGGCCCCAGAAGTACCTTGTACGGCGCGATCCTGTGCAGGGGCGCCTCCGCGCGCAGGGAAACCGTTCTCAACGAGGGAGCCGTTTTGGGGGAGAACTCCCTGGCGGAGGAGGGGACAGTCCTTTTGGAGCGGGTCAAGCTCTGGCCCGGCCAGACCTCCCCCGCCGGGTGCCGTCTGGCACGCTCCATCACCAGCGGAGCACAGAAGGGAACCCTCCGCTTTGGAGACAGCGGAACCATCCGCGGCGTTCTGGGGGAGGACCTGGGCCCGGAGGCCCTGCTGGCCCTGGGCAGTATTTTGGGCGCGGAGGGTCCGATGGGGCTGGGATGCTCCCCCACGCCCGGGGCAGGGATGCTGGCCCGGGCGGCGGCCGTGGGGGCAGCCGCTGCGGGCAGCGACGTACTGACCCACAGCTTAAACAGCCCCGTCCAGGGCGCGGGCGCGGCGGTCTACCACCAGCTGCCCGCCTCACTCTTTGTGGAGGAGGTCAATGGCACCGTTTTTCTCCACATCTTTGACAAACAGGGCCTGCCCCCGAATCACGCCTGGCAGAGAAAGCTGGAGCACGCCCTGCTTCAGGGGGAGCCCCGCCGGGTGCGGTGCGGCAAGGTGGGCCGGCTGAGGCAGTCTGATTTCACCGCAGAGCAGTGGGCCAGACGGACGATAGTGGAGGCCCGTCTCCGCCGCCCCGCTCTGCGGCGGGTAACTGCGGCGGTCGGAGACGCCACGCCGGAGGACCGCGCCCTCCGCAGCGCCCTGACCGCCCTTGGCTGCAGGGTGGAGGATGTCTGGCGGCCCGGTATCCCCGCCTTTTATGCCCAGCATGGCGGCTTCTCCCTTACCGCCCAGGATGAGCAGGGAAACATGCTGGACTCAGGCCAGCTGCTCGCCCTCTCCGCCCTCATCGAGATGGAAAACGGCTCCGGAAAGACGGCTGTCCCCGCCGGAGCCAGCGCGGCGGTGGAACTGGTGGCCGCGGGCTATGGAGGGAGCGTCCTGCGCCTGGACCGGGACGGGGAGCAGGCCAGGGAGCTGTATGCCGCCCAGCCCTGGATGAGCCAGGCCCCGTCTGCCGTTGTGCGCATCTGTTCCAGGATGGCTGTCTCCGGCCAGAAGCTGGAGACGCTGCTCTCCAAGACACCCCGGTTCTCCTCCTGGCGGCGGGAGGTCCCTCTCACCTCCGACCGGGGCCAGGTGATGCAGGCCCTGGCCCGGGAACACACCCGCAAGCCCTCCGGCGAGGGCCTGCGGATGCGCACGGGCAGCGGCTGGGTATACCTCACCCCGATGGCCCGGCGTTCCGCCCTGCGCGTCATTGCGGAGGGGCCCGACCTGGAGCTGGCCGCCGAGCTGTGCGACTTCTACGCCGGCCGCGCAGCAGAGCTGGACCGGGCGCTTTCTGAACAATGTGCCCAAGAAGAGGACAAAGAGTAGTGCTTTTGTTCTTGTGAAACGCATAGTATACTTTTAAGCAGATGTGTGGTAAACTATAAAAGATTTGTTGTATTCTTTTCCTGTTAAGGCGGCCTGCGAAGCGGGCTGAAGAATACAGGCGGCCGCAGGCCGCCCCAGCATGTGATTTAAACGCCGAATAGGGCAGGGAGAACCCTCCCACCCCGGCGTCTAAATATATTTCCCGGCACCTGAACCGCAGGACAGGCGGGGACGGACCGGGAACGCCAAAGACAGAGAGCCATCGGGAGACGAAGGGACCGTGTACCTAAACCGGCGAGGCAGGGCCGGAACAGGGCGGTCCTTCGTCTGGTTGCTGTGCGGAGCGTACGGCTTATTTCCCTGTGGCTTTTTCTGTCGCGCTACATCAAAACAATGATTCAAAGGAGTTATTATGGCAGAAAAACTAAAAATTATTTCCCTTGGCGGTCTCAACGAGATCGGCAAAAACCTTACCGTCTATGAGTACGGCGGCGACATTATCGTGGTGGACTGCGGCATGGGCTTCCCTGACGACGACATGTACGGCATTGACGTAGTCATCCCGGACGTGAGCTACCTCATCAAAAACCAGAACAAAATCCGGGGCATCTTTATCACCCACGGCCACGAGGACCATATCGGCGCTCTGCCCTATGTGCTGCGCTCCATCAACGCCCCGATTTACGCCACCCGCATGTCCGCGGGCCTCATCAAGCTGAAGCTGGAGGAGCACCGCCTGCTGGACCGGACCAAGCTGATCACCTGTGAGGCGGGGCAGGTCGTCAAGGCGGGGCGGTTCACCGTGGAGTTTATCCACGTCAACCACTCTATTGCTGACGCGGTGGCCTTTGCCATCAGCTGTCCGGTGGGCACCTGCGTCCACACCGGCGACTTTAAAATTGACGCCACCCCCATCCAGGGCGGCATGATGGACCTGGCCCGCCTGGGCGAGCTGGGAAAGGAGGGGGTCCTGGCCCTGCTGGCCGACTCCACAAACGTAGAGCGCCCGGGCTATACCCGGTCGGAGCGCAGCGTGGGCGCCTCCTTTGACGTACTCTTCCGGGGCTGTGAGGAGCGCATCATCGTCACCACCTTTGCCTCCAATGTAGACCGTATCCAGCAGATTATCGACGTGGCCAGCCGGTATGGCCGGAAGGTGGCCGTCACCGGCCGGTCTATGGAAAATGTGATGAAGGTATCCACTGAGCTGGGCTATATGAATATCCCCGACGGCATCCTCATGGACCTGAACCACATCAAATCCCTGCCCAAGGACCGGGTGTGCATCATTACAACCGGCAGTCAGGGCGAGACCATGTCCGCCCTCACCCGCATGGCCTTCAACACCCACAGGCAGGTGGACCTGCTCCCCGGCGACCGGGTCATCATCTCCGCCTCTGCCATCCCCGGAAATGAAAACGCCATCGGCAACGTGGTCAACGAGCTGTACCGCAAGGGTGTGGAGGTGATGAACGAGCGGGAGCTGGCTCTCCATGTCTCCGGACATGCCTGCCAGGAGGAGCTGAAAATCATACACGCTCTTGTGAAGCCCAAATTCTTCATTCCCGTCCACGGGGAGCAGCGGATGCTCCAGATTCACGGCAAGCTGGCCCGGCAGATGGGCATGGCGCCCAACAGCATCCTCATCAGCGACATCGGCCGGGTGATGGAGTTCACCGCAGACAGCGCCAGACTGGCCGGAACCGTCACCGCCGGACAGGTCTTTGTGGACGGCTACGGTGTGGGCGACGTGGGCAGCGTGGTCCTTCGGGACCGGCGGCACCTGGCCCAGGACGGCGTCATTGTGGTGGTGCTCTCCATCTCCGGAGAGGACGGCGCCCTGGTCTCCGGCCCGGATATCATCACCCGAGGGTTTGTCTATGTAAAGGAGTCGGAGGGGCTGCTGGAGGAGCTGCGGCAGGTGGCCCTGGAGGCCCTGCACAGCGTGGATACCCAGTATACCACAGACTGGTCCGCCATCAAGGGCGCCATCAAGGGCAGTCTGTCCGGCTACCTGTATAAGAAGACCAAGCGTTCCCCCATGATCCTGCCCGTCATTATGGAGGTATAAAATAACCCTGGACGCCTTGACACGGTGTCCAGGGTATTTTTATGCTTTTCTGGCCGCGCAGTTCTGGATCGCCTCCACAATCTTCTGGATCTGATCCACGAACGCCTGTACATCCGCCCTCTCTACAGGCGCACGCTGGGCGTCTCTGCTCTCCCGGTCGGACTGGTGCACGATACGGTTCCGGCGGAAAAACAGCCGGTTAAGCCAATCCTTCATCTGGTCCTTGGTATTGTCCCTGGAGCCCTGTACACAGAAAGCCTCATCGGCAATCTCCTTCAGGTCCAGCCCCAGAAGGTTCATCTGGTCCTTGACGGTGATGAAGCTCATGTATGTATCCTTCCCCAGTGCGCTGTCCAGATAGTCCGCCAGCCACTGACAGGACTCCGGGCTTCGGAGTCCCGTCTCCACAGTGCTCATAGTCATGGTCAGGTTCTGATACTTCTGGGTCTTCTCCCACTCCCCGTTGAACATCTTCAAAATGCCGTATTTTGACAGCTCGTGGATATAAAAGTCCAGTGCGCCGTCTAAAAACACCAGCTGGGAACGCCAGATATCACAGGCATTTTCCTGCTTTCCCTGGCTTATCAAGTCCTCCGCCAGGTCAAACTGAGCGGAGAGGCTCTCTATGCTCTCGTCAAAATGCTGCTTGATCTCGTTGAGGGCAAACATCTCCGCCCTGGGCGGAAGTAATTTATCCCGGGTGGGCTCCCCTCGGGTACGAAGGGATACATCTCTCTCTGCCGCCATCCCGCACCCCTCCTGTCACGACTCCAGCAGGCACTTGCGTGCCAGTTCACGGTTGAGCATGGGGATCCCCCCGTATTTCCCCGAAATATAGCCCTTGGAAATATTTTCGTCCTTGCGCACATTTTTGATGTCCCACAGGGAATACAGGTTCGTAGACCGGCTGGAGTCCAGCTCGGTGAACCAGATTTGGTCGCGGCGCAGCAGCTCCAGGTCCAGCAGGCTGGTGTCGTGGGTGGTAAACAGCAGCTGGGCTGGCTTGTCTCCCCGTGCAGTCAGGAAGATATTCAGCAGCTCCCAGACCACCCGCTCGTGCAGGCCATCCTCAATCTCATCGAATATCAGCACCTTGCCCGTATCCAAAATATCCAATACAGGCCCCACAATTTCAAACAGCCGCTGAACTCCCTTGGATTCCTCATTGATCAGGTTGGTCTCAAACTGGTCGTACTGCAAAAATATCCTGGTGCGGCGGTTCTCTTCCACTGCACGCCCGATCTGGGGCTGGTCCTCTGCCGCTCCCTGACTCTCTCCAGCTGCCCCGGGAATCACAACCGTCTCTACCCGAACATCTCGAATCCCGGTATCAAAGCGCTGGAGCAATGCCAATATTTGTCTCTTTTTTTCAGGCTCCTCCATGATCAGGCGGGCCACATAGCCGCGCCAGTTGTTTGCCTCCGGAGAGTAGAAGGTCAGCTCCTCATCAAAAAAAAGATATGCAGCCATCGCCTCGGGCACATTGCTGAAATTTGCCGCACAGGACAAAAGCAGCCGGTTTTCCCTCAGCACATCCGCAATGGCCGTCTTGAATTTGCCGCGAAAGCGGTAGCCTGGGGTAACCTCCATTCCGCTGCGTTCAAAGATCATGGTCTTCCGGCCGGAGGGAAAATAATAGAAGTATTCCTCCTCAATCCCCTCGGTTCTGTAAGAGAAGCCATAGGCATAGCGTACGCTGTCCACGGTAAACTGAATGTCAAACCGGGTAGGCTCCTCTTTGGCAGAAAGCTTGTGGGCATATTGGTTTAGTTTAAGTCCCGGCTTTACCTGGACGCTGTCCGAAACAAAGTTCTGCATCATGGAGACTGCATCTATAAAATTGCTTTTTCCAGAGCCGTTAGGGCCATAGATGGCAGCGGCCCGGAGAACCCGCTCCCTGTCATAGGGGATCAGCGCCTCCTCGTGGGCGCTGTCAGAGCTGGCCAGCATGGACAGGCTGACCTGATCCTTGATGGAACAAAAATTGGAGCAGGAAAATGACAACAGCATACATCTGCCCTCCTTCTTTTTACAGGTTTCCGGTATCATAACATGTATCCCTCCATTTTACAAGCTCTATTCGAGAATTTTCCGCAAATTATGGAATTAAAACCTTCCATACACTCAATATGCCCGGATTCCAGATCAAATAACGCTGCCGCAGGGACGCAGGCATAAAAATTTTTCGGAAATACTTGACAAAATAAGTTTACAGCTGTAACCTATAGGCAGGTTACAACTGTAAACTATCTGGAGGAGGTCCTATGATGAATGAGTTGGCGTCAAAAATATCCGCCTCTGAGCTGGCGGTAATGGAGGCGCTGTGGGAGCTGGGAGAGCCGGCGCCCATCGCCCCTATTCGCAGCCGGCTGGAGCAGGCCCGAGGCTGGGACGGCTCTACAGTAAAAACCCTGCTCCGCCGTCTGTGCGAAAAGGGGGCGGCGGTGGCGGAGAAACGGGATGTCTTCTACTACAGCCCCGCGCTGTCCCGGGAGGATTTTCAAAACTGGTCCACACAATCTCTGATCCAGCGGGTCTACGGGGGCAGCGCCCAGGCCCTGGTGGCCTCTCTGGTTCGGGCAGACCAGCTCACGCCCCAGGACCTGGAGGAGCTGCGGGCCACCCTCTATCCGGAGGACAAGCCATGAGAGATTTTCTGCGCCTGCTCTTCTCAGTATCCCTGTCCGGCGGACTGCTCACCGTGCTGACCGCCTGCCTCAACCGCCTGCTGCGGGGGAGGGTGCCCAAGGGACTGCTGTACTATCTGTGGCTGTTTGCCCTGCTGCGCTTTCTCTGTCCGGTTGGCACCCCCTGGAGCTTGAGTCACCAGCTCGCCGCCCGGCCCCTGCTCCCCCAGGCCCAGAGCATTGTCAGGCCGGCGGAGCCGGCCCCACGAGAGGAGCTGCCGGCCGTTTCCGGCCAATCCCCCGCCCCCGAGCCTCCCCCTGGGGTGCATCAGGAAAAGCACCTCCCTCAGTACCCCCTCCGGCGGGCCCGTTCAGAGACGGACACCTCTATATTGTTGATCTGGGCGGCGGGGCTGTTTGCTGTTCTGGGCTGGCAGCTGACTGGCTATACCGCCCTGAACCGGAACCTGAGGCTCAGGGAGTCGGCTGTTCTTCCGTGGGAGGAGGAACTGCTGCACACCCTGATCCTGGGGAACCGGCGCCAGCCCCGGCTGCGCCGGTCCTCTGCCGCCCCCGCCCCCATGCTGACCGGGCTTTTTACCCCCACTGTCTGGCTCCCCATGGAGGAAGCGGACCGGACGGCGCTGGGCTTTGCCCTGCGCCATGAGCTGGTCCACTGGCGCCGCCGGGACCTGCTTTACAAGTGGGCGCTGGCCGCAGCGGCGGCGGTCCACTGGTTCAATCCGGCGGTCTGGTATCTCCTCCGGACTGTGGAACGGGACTGTGAACTGTCCTGCGATGAGCGGGCCACCCAGGGCCTGTCCCCCGGGGAGCGGACCGGCTATGGTGAGATGCTCCTCCAGGCAGCCGCCCGGCAGAGCTGTGCCGGGGGCGGCGTATTGGCCCCTCTGTGGAGCCAAAAGGAAAATTTGAAGGAAAGGCTGCATAACATTATGAAACCCACTCGATTGACACGACGGGCAAAGCGCCTGTTTGCCGCCGCTGTGTTGACAGTGGCCGTCACCTCCGCGGCGCTCGGGGCTTATGCCATTCAGAGCCGGGAGGGCGTACAAACCGGCTCTCCGCCCCTCCCCTCTCCGGCGGAGCTGGAGACCAGCCTGGATCTGACCGTGCTGAAAACCCTTGGGATGACGGCGGAGAGCGCCGTGGAGGCCAGGGGAGCCGGCCTGGTCATTGCCCACCGGGAGACCGGGGAGCAGGTCCTCCTGCTGACCTGGAACGGCGGCCAAGCCTGGGAGGAGCTGATTCCACCCCGGCCGGAGTATGATGCCTTTGGTGAACTGTACGCCGCGCCGGAGCACTGGGGGAACAGCACCTTACGGGTGCTGGCCGACCTGCCCGAGGAGGACATCACCCTCTATGGCTTTTATCAGAAAGAGTATACAAACCAGGGCCCCTGGTGCCTGCTGCGCCGGGGAGACCACTGGGATCAGTTCTCTCAGGTAACCTTTTGTCCCGGGCCGCAGATCCGGCTGTCTGATATGTCCCTGGCCGACTACGACGGCGACGGCGTCCCGGAGCTGGCGGTGTCCAACTGTATCGGAACAGGCACCGGCGTAAACGCTTTCCAGCTCTATCTCTTCGAGGAAAATGAGGCGGGCGGCTTCACCCTCAGTGCCTCCCTTACCGAGCAGAGCCTCTGTGAACAGGTGGCGGCGGCAGTTTGGGGCAGCTATGACCCCGACCGCTTTATCTACACCATTGAAACGGCAGGAGACTCCTGGCAGTGTGACCTGTCCGGCGACAGTGACTGGCTGACAGACGCCCCGATTGGAGAGCCCCTTGCTCCCTCTGAATACTTTCAATATACCTTGGTCCCCCTCCGGACCACCATCCTCCTTATGCCGGAGCAGATGCCTATGTACAGCATCGCTTCCTACACCGCAGCTCTGCGTTACGACGGCAGCTCTCTTGCCCTGATTCCGGAGAGCGGCTGGCTGGAGGAGCTCCCCGGCTGCCCGCTGACCCGAATTTCCTGACGGCTCTGCGCTTCGCTCCGGTTTTTCCTGCGAAATTGCAGAAAACAGGTTGACAGCAAAAGGCGGCCGTGGTATCATACAGCTTGTATACAGCCTGTGCACTAATAGAAGATAAGGAGGAGAAGCCCATGCCGATTTTGCTGAAAGAGGACCTGGACCGTCCGCTGCCCAAGCTGTACCGAGTGCGTCAGAAATTTGACAACAGCCGTTTGGAGGATGTGGCCGGAACCGTCCGGAGTGAGCTGGCCAGACCGGAGATCGCCAAATTGGTAAAGCCGGGGGCCAGGGTGGCTGTGGCTGTAGGCAGCCGGGGCATCCGGGATTTATACACTGTGGTGTCAACCACGGTAACCTGCCTGAAGGAGCTGGGGGCCCAACCCTTTATTGTTTCCGCCATGGGCAGCCACGGCGGCGGCACCGAGGAGGGCCAGCGCGAGGTGCTGACTGGCTACGGAATTACCGAGGAAAACCTGGGCGTGCCTGTGGTGACCACAGTGGACACGGTTCTGGCGGGGCACTGCTCCAACGGCCGGCCCATCTGGTTTGACCGGGCCGCCTTTGAGGCGGACCTGGTGGTCCCTGTCAACCGGGTGAAGCTGCACACCGATTTTGTGGGCCCCCTCCAGAGCGGCCTGTGCAAGATGCTGGTCATCGGCCTGGGCAACCACAAGGGCTGCTCCGCCGTCCACGAGGAGAATCCGGAGGAGTTTGCCGACATTATAGAGGAAACCGCCTCCATTATCCTGAAAAACGCCCCCATTGGTTTTGGTATGGCCATTTTGGAGAATGCCTACGACCAGACCTACGGGGTGGAGGCAGTGCCGGCGTCGAATTTTATTTCCCGGGAAAAGGAGCTGGTCCATATTGCCAAGGGCAACATGCCCTACATCATGCTCCCCAAGGCGGATGTGATTATCTGCAGGGAGATCGGCAAGGACGTATCCGGCGCCGGCTTCGACCCCAATATTCTGGGCCGCAGCACCGTATTGAAGACCTTTGTTCTCCACATCCCGGAGTATCAGCGGCTGGTGCTCACCGACGTTACCCCTGCCAGCCACGGCAACGGTATCGGTGTGGGGTTGTTCGACGTGATTACCCAAAAGGTGGCCGACCAGCTGGATCTGGAGGCTATGTATGCCAACGCCATCGCCTGCAACTGCCTCGCTGACGCGTTTATCCCCATCACTGTGCCCGATGAGGAGACCGCCATCCGGGTGGCCCTGAAGTGCTGCCGTGGGATTGACCGGGAGAACCCGAAAATCATTCGCATACAGAACACCCTGCATCTGGAGTACATAGAGGTCTCGCAGGCGCTGCTGCCTGACGTGGAGGCCGACCCCAGGCTCTCCCTTGCAGAGGTGTGACGCA
>JAAVYL010000118.1 GCA_022791075.1 Lawsonibacter sp.
AATGGACGCCTCCGACCAGTCCATGGGCTGGAAGGCCGCCGAGTATGAGATGAAGGGGGTCCCCCTGCGGGTGGAAATCGGCCCCAAGGACATGGAGAAGAACCAGTGCTGCATCTGCCGCCGGGACAGCGGAGAGAAGATCCTTGTCCCCCTCGGCGAGCTGGAGGAGGATGTGCGCTGGCTGCTGGACTCGGTGCACAAGGGCCTGTATGCCCGGGCCAAGAAGAATCTGGAGGACCACACCCGGGTGTGCATGACCTTGGAGGAGGTCAAGGAGTTTATGGAGACCGAGGGCGGCTTTGCCAAGACCATGTGGTGCGGCGAGCTGGACTGCGAGCTGGCCATGAAGGAGAAGGCCGGCGTCACCTCCCGGTGTATGCCCCTGGAGCAGGAGCATGTCTCCGACGTGTGCGTGTGCTGCGGCAGGCCCGCCAAGCGATCCATTCTCTGGGGCGTGGCATATTAAAGGCTGCACCAATCGCCTCAGCACGCACCCCTGCCACAGGCGGCTGAATCCCTCCGCTGCTGATACAGCTGAAATATCAAGGACCGGGCCCGGCCCCCTGCAGAATCAGGGAGCCGGGCTCTCCCCGCCCTGTTTATGGCAGCCGCCGCACCGGCTGCAATCGCCATTACAGCGGCCGCAAGACCCGCGCCCCCTCCACAGGGAACGGACCGCCAGTCCCACAGCGGCCGCCAGAGCCAGAAGGATGATAAATTCTCCGAAGGTCATATCTTGTCTCCTCTCAAAAGTATTTGATCTTCGCCTCAGGATAATAGTTAGTATACGCTAACTGTAACATCTCTCAGTTTACTGGGCCAAGCGGTTTTTGTCAAGCCACAACTTTATTCTCTTGCTTTTTTGGTCTGATTGTGGTAATCTGACAGGACAAGGGGAGTGTATCTTATGAATATTTACGAATCCGCCGAGGACTATCTGGAAGCCATTCTGATCCTGCGGGAGCGGCAGGGGGCGGTGCGCTCCATTGACATAGTCCACCATCTGAAGCTGACAAAGCCCAGCGTGAGCGTAGCGATGAAGCGGTTCCGGGAGAACGGTTATATTGAGATGGACGGGGAGGGCTACATTACCCTGCTCCCTCCCGGCGAAGGGATCGCCCAGCGTATCTATGACCGCCACAAGCTGCTGACCCGTTTTTTGGTGCTTCTGGGGGTCAGTGAGGAAACGGCTGCCGCCGATGCCTGCAAGATAGAGCACGACCTGAGCGACGAGAGCTTTGAAAAGCTCAAGGAGCACGCGATGCAGCACGGAGCCCTGCTTTAGCGCGCCAATGGAAACAAACATTTTGAAAAAATCAAGTCCGGCGATTTTTTGCTGCCGGACTTGACTTTTTTTACCTCCGCCTGTATAATCAAACCGTCTCAAATAAGACAGTTTGGAGATGGTAGCCTTGTTCCTCTCTCAGGAGGAAATCGCCCTGCTTTTGAGCTGTCCCCTGTTCCAAGGGGAGACAGAGGCGCTTCTCTGCCGCCTCACCCGGACAGAGGGGGCGGAACAGGCCGCCTTTGCCCCGGGCCAGGTGGTGTATGACCCTCAAAACTTCCGGCGCTGCCTGGGGGTGGTGCTGTCCGGCCAGCTCCAGGTGGCGAAGGGGAGCCTGGCCGTCAGTGTACTGAACCCGGGAGAGCTCTTTGGAGCCGCCGCCCTTTACAGCGACGAGGAGGAGTTTGCCACCACCATCACCGCCAGGCGCCCCAGCCGGTGCTTTCTCCTGGAGCAGCGGCTGGTTGACCGCCTGTTGGCTGAAAAGGAGGTTGTCCGGGAAAACTATCTGCGCTACCTCACCGGCCGCATCCGGTTCCTCTCCGGGCGGCTCCAGACCCTGGCCCAGCCGGGGGTGGAGGGCAAGCTGGCCCGTTACCTGCTGGGCGGAGGCGGCGGAAGCATTACCTGTCCAGCCGCTGAGCTGTGCCAGAGGCTGGGGGTGAGCCGGGCCTCTCTCTACCGGGCCTTTTCCGCCCTGGAGGAGGAGGGCCTCATTGTCCGAAGGGGCAAGACCATCACCGTCCTGGACCCAGTGGGATTGGAGACGGTGATGTGACTGTCCTGTAACCAACCACCTCTGTAGGGGCGGCTATTAGCCGCCCGCGCAAGCAGGACAATCTGATAAAATCGTGGGCGGATAATATCCGCCCCTACACCCTTGTAATCCAAAATAATTGATAGGTGAAAGGATGATTATCATGAAACGCACACTCTCTCTGCTCCTCACCGCCGCCCTGTCGCTGTCTCTGCTGACGGGCTGCGCCCCCAAGGCTCCCGCTGGAGCCTCCAGCTCCACTGCATCCGACATCTCCAGCTCTGCCGGCCCCAGCTCTGCCGGTTCCGGCCAGCCGGACGGCCCGTCCTCCTCTGCTGATCCCGGCGGCACCGACACCGACGATGGCCCCAGGCTCATGGTCCTCTCCGGCCCGACCGGCGTGGGCGCGGCCAAGCTCATGGCAGACAAGACGGGCGTCTCCTCTGTGGAGGTGGTCACCGACAATAAACAGGTCTCTGACGCTCTGATCAACAAGGATGTGGACATTGCCGCCATTGCCACCAACGCCGCCGCCAACCTGTCCGCCAAGAGCGACGGGGCGATTCAGGTGCTGGCGGTGAACACCCTGGGGGTGCTCTATATTCTGGAGAAGGGGGACAGCGTCCACTCCATTGCCGACCTGGCGGGCAAGACGGTCTACGCCCCCTCCAACACCAGGGGCGCCAACCCGGAGCACATCCTGAACCACCTGCTGGCCAACACCGTGATGGACCTGGCCAAGGTCAATATCGAGTGGCTCACCCCCCAGGAGATCACCGCCAAGATGACCTCCTCCGATTCCGGCATCTGTATGCTCCCCGTCCCCGCCGCCACAGCCCTGCTGGTGAAGGACAGCGGTGTCCGGGAGGCTGTCTCCCTGTCCGAGGCCTGGGAGGACCTGGAGGGCTCCCCGCTGCCTATGGGCTGTGTGGTGGCCCGCACCGCCTATGTTGAGGAGCACCCCCAGGAGGTGGAGGAATTCCTGGCCGCCTATGAGGCGTCCATCAGCTATATCAACGACCCCGCCAACAGCGACGGCGCATCCGCCCTGGTGGCTCAATATGAATTTGCCCCCAACGACAAGGTGGCGGCCAAGGCCATCCCCCAGTGCTCCCTGACCTTCGTCACCGGCCAGAGGATGAAGGACATGCTGGAGGACTACTACACCATTCTCTTCCAGGCGGCTCCCGAGTCCATCGGCGGCGGCCTGCCCTACGACTCCTTCTACTATGGGGTTTCCTAAACCATTGAAAAAGCTGCTGTACACTCTGCCGGCCCCCGCCTTCTGGCTGGGGGTTTGGCAGTTTTGCGCCTTTTTGGTGGACCGCCACGTGGAGGGACGGGGCAACGAGCTGCTGCTGCCCTACCCCGCCTCCGTCCTCGCCGCGCTGGCCTTCATGGTGAGAACAGAGGCGTTCTGGACAACGGTGCTCACCTCTCTGGGCCGAATCGGACTGGGGCTGGCCACGGGGATTCTGCTGGGGGCTGCGCTGGCCGTGCTCACCTGCGCCTCTCCCTGGGCGGACCGGCTGGTCTCCCCCGCTGTCCGGGTGGTGCGGGCTGCTCCAGTGGCCTCCTTTATCCTGCTGGTCCTGCTGTGGACGGGCCGGGACCGGGTCCCGGCCATCATCTCCGCCCTGATGGTACTGCCCGTGGTGTGGGACAGCCTGTCCCGGGGTATCCAGGCTGTGGACAAAAGGCTGCTGGAGCTGGCCCGGGCCTACCGCTTCTCCAGGCTCAAAACGGTCACGCTGGTCTATCTGCCCTCCCTGCGTTCCCATATTCTCTCCGCACTCGCCATCGCCGTCGGGCTGGCCTGGAAGTCGGGGGTGGCAGCGGAGGTGCTCTGCCTGCCCAGGCACTCCCTGGGGGAGCGGATCTACTTTACAAAATATTATCTGGACATTCCGGAGCTCTTCGCCTGGACTGCGGTGACGGTGACCCTCAGCCTGCTGCTGGAGAGGCTTCTGCGCCGCTGTCTGGCCCAGTGGGGAAGGGGGCGGGGGACTTGATCTCGTGCAGAGAGCTGTGCATATCCTTTGGAAGCAAGGCCGTTCTGGACCACTTCTCCCTGGACCTCCCGGAGTCCGGCGTCACCGCCCTCAGCGGCCCCTCGGGCTGTGGAAAAACCACGCTGCTGCGGGTGCTGGCCGGGCTGGAGCGGCCCCGGAGCGGAACCGTCTCTGGCGCAGCCCCTCATCAGACCGCCCTGCTGTTTCAGGACGACCGCCTGCTGCCCTGGCGTACCGTGGAGCAGCACCTCACCGATGTGCTGCCCCGGGAGCGGCGGGCCCGGATACCTGCCCTCCTGGCTCTGGCTGAGCTGGAGGGGGAGGAGCACTCCTTTCCCTCCGCTCTGTCCGGCGGAATGGGCCGGCGGCTGGCCCTGGCCCGGTGTCTGGCCCTGGAGGCCCAGCTCTATCTGCTGGACGAGCCCTTTGCCGGGGTGGACCAGGCACGGGCTCTGCGTATTCTGGAGCGGCTGAAGGAGCTCTCCGTCCCCATCCTCCTGGCCAGTCATGAGGAGGCGGTTCTGGCCCGTGCGGACCGGGTAATCAGGCTGGAGGGGCCCCCCTTGAAGATTCTGTCCTGAAGGGATTTGCATGTGTTTTGGGAAATTTAGCTTGCTTATCTCCCGTGATTAGTGCATAATAGAGGGACAGGCTTTGATAAGGAGAGGGAACACTATGCCCGAAGAACTTCTTTCCTCCTGCTATCTGGAGGTTTCCCGGGAGGACCTGGCTGCCAACGCAAGGACAGTGACAGAGTACGTGGGGGTGCCGGTGATCGGCGTGGTGAAATGTGACGGCTACGGCGTATCCAGTACGGAGGCGGCCCGGGCCTGGATTTCTGCCGGTGTGACCACCCTGGCCGTATCCGACCCTGCCGAGGCCCTGGTCCTGCGCCGGGCCGGTCTTACCCAGGACATTCTGGTGCTGGCCCCTGCGGCAGACCCTGAACTGGTGGAGGCTCTGATCAATGAGGGAATCATCCTCACCGTCTCCGGCCCTGAAAGCGCGCGGCTTTATGCCCTGCAGGGCGAGGGCCGTCTGGTGCGGGTCCATGTGGCGGTGGACACCGGCATGGGCCGCTTCGGCACCCGCTGGACCGACCTTGAGGAGCTTTTGGAGATATACCGCACCCCCGGCCTCTCCTTTGAGGGAATCTTTTCCCACTTTGCCGCCTCCTTTGAGCGCGGCAAACAGAGGACCATGGAGCAGCTGGAGCGGTTTCTGTCCCTCACCTCCGCCCTGGAGCAGCAGGGCGTGAGGGTGGGAACCAGGCACATCGCCAACTCCTGCGCCGCCCTCCGCTTCCCCGAAACCAGGCTGGATGCGGTTCGGTCCGGCTCGGCCCTGGTGGGGCGTCTGCTGGCCTCCATCCCGGTCCAGCTCAGGCGGGTGGGGGTGTTCAAGGCCAGCGTGGTGGACCGCCGCACCCTGCGGAAGGGGGATGCCACGGGCTACGGCTCGGTGTGCGCCATGAAGCGGAACACCGAGGTGGCTGTGGTGGCCATTGGCCGCTACAACGGCTTCGGTCTGGTAAAATGGCCGGAGAGACTGCGGTCCCTGGACCTGCTGCGGGCGGTGAAGCAGGCCGTGGTCCTCTGGCGGAATCCCCCTGTGGTTCACTACCAGGGCAGGGCCCTGCGGGTTGTGGGCCGGGTGGGCACCCAGTACACCCTGGTGGAGACCGGGGGCACCGGCATTGCGCCGGGGGATGTGGTCACCACAGACGCAGACGTCTTCTTCCCCAATGCCCACCATAGGTATATCTGAACTTCCAGGCCGCCCCGCGGCCGGGTTACCAAAAACACTTTTATGAGGTGAAGCTCGTGTATCAAATTATCACCATGCAGGACACCGGCGGCTGCCAGGAGATGGAGTCCTTCGTCTCCGCCCACCCCAAGGGGCATTTCCTGCAGTCCACCATCTGGCCCGCCGCCAAGCCCCAGTGGAGCTGGCGGGGCGTGCTGTCCAAAACAGAGTCCGGTCAGGTCCAGGGGGCGCTGTCCATCCTGATTCGGAAAATGCCTGGCGGCTTCTCCCTGCTTTACGCGGGCCGGGGACCGGTGTGCGACGTCCACAGCATCGACGTCCTCCGGGAACTGTTTGACGGCGCCGCCCAGGTGGCAAAGCAGTGCCGGGGCTATATGATGCAGATTGATCCCGATGTGCTCAACAGCGATGAGGAGTTTAAGGGACACATGGCCGCCCTGGGCTTCGACCGGGCGGCGGACAGCCTGAACTTTGAGGGCATTCAGCCCCGGTTCGTCTTCCGGCTGGAGCTGACCGGCAAAACCGAGGAGGAGGTCATGGCCGGGTTTGAACAGAAGACCCGCTATAACATCCGCCTGGCCGGCAAAAAGGGTGTGACCACCCGGTTCTGGTCCGGGGATCAGGAGATTCCTGACGACGCCCTTACCGCCTTTTCCGAGCTGATGGAGACCACCGGCAAGCGGGACCGTTTTCTGGTGCGGAACAAGGCGTATTTCGCCAACATGCTCAAGGCTCTGGGCGCGCACGGCCGGCTGTACATGGCCTATCTGGGCGACCTGCCCATCTCGGGCACCCTGGCCTGCCAGTATGGAGACAAGGTCTGGTACATGTACGGCGCCTCCTCCAACGAGCACCGGAACGTGATGCCCAACTATCTGCTCCAGTGGGACATGATCCGCTGGGCTCTGGAGGGGAGCTGCCGCATCTATGACTTCCGGGGCGTATCCGGCGACCTGTCCCCGGAAAACCCCCTATATGGCCTGTACCGCTTTAAAAAGGGCTTTAACGGAGACTTCTGTGAGTTTTGCAGCCTGTTCACCATGGTGTATAAGCCCGTGGTGGCCAAGGGAATGGACCTCGCCCTCCAGTGCCACAAGAAGCTGCGGCACATGATGGCCGCGGCCCGCTCTAAAAAAGGATAAAAAAACGGGCGCGCTGCGCCCGTTTTTTTATTCCATATATTCCGCCAGGAGACGGACCTCGCCCGTCTCCAGAGAGGCCGGCACATGGACAACCCTTTGGTTGGAGGAGCCCCGGAACCGCAGGCCCAGATCCTTCTCTGCCAGGACAAAGGGGCCGTCCACCAGCACGTCCAGCTTTTCCAGCAGCTCCCGGCTGTGTTCTCCCACCCCTCCGGCGGCGAGCTCTTCAAAGAGATAGCCGGAGTAGCACCAGATGCTCTTTTGGGGCAGCCGCGCCCGGACCTGCTTGACCAGCTCCAGCACCGGGGACTGGTTTTCCGGCTCGAAGGGCTCACCCCCCAGGAGGGACAGCCCCCGGATGTGGTCTGGAGCCAGCAGGGTGAGAATTTTTTCCATTTCCGCTTCCCCAAAGTGGGAGCCATAGGAAAAGTCCCAAGTCTCCGGATTGAAGCAGCCCTCGCAGCCGTGGGTGCATCCGGACACAAACAGCGACACCCGCACCCCGGGCCCGTTGGCTACATCCACCTTTTTAATATCGGCGTAATTCATGGTTGAACAACGTCCCTTCAATATTACGATTTTTGGCCGTCGCTCCTATTGCACTGCCCAGCGGCAGGGTTTCGGCTTTTTTCACCTTTTTCTCCCCTTTTTGACCCTCAGCCCGGGGCACTGCTCTCTGAGAAAGGGAAGAAAGCTCTCCAGCTGCTCTGGAGTCAGGCAGTCCTTAAAGACCAGAACAAACTGGTTGGCCTTTGTAAGCAGGCAAAAATAATGCGGTGTCTCCACGGCCCGCTGGATGACCCCATAGGACAAATGGGCCTGTGCGCCGCTGGTCAGGTTTTGCAGGGTGACGCCGTCCACGGTGAAGAAGGATTCTGTGCGGATATATTTGGGCTCCACCTCGTTCAGGCGCTTGATGGTGACGCTCAGCCGGCGGCGGGAGATGAATCCGGGCGTAAGGGCAAACAGGACGGTGAACACAGCGAACAGCGCCGTGTAGTGGTATTTGCGGGCAATCAGCATCAGTATCCCTAAGAGCGCCAATACGACTGCGTATATCCGGATAAACCAAACATATCGGGGGGACAGGGAAACCCGGCTGATCTCCCGGTAAGCGGCCTCATCCAAGACGCCTGAGGTACGGTACTGGTCCATTTTGGTCATCTCCTTGGGTAAAATCGGGGCCTCCGGGCGGGCGCTTCACAAGAGGGTGACGATACAATCAAAATACAAAAAAGCGTAATTTTTATGCCTTTACAATCCAATATTCACCAAAAGGGAAGCAGCTGTCCCGTTGTGACAATACTCTGCCTTAACTAAGGCCGCGCTATTGTCATCAGCACCCATCCTGCCTGTGGGGATTAATTCAAAAGATGCGTGACCATAAAAGGTATACGCCAAACCAACATCGCCTACCCGAGGAAAGATAATATCATAGCCCAGCCCCCCTTGGAAGGAAGCACATAATCTGTCAAGATACGCTGTTTTTAAAACCTCGCCGCCATAGCTTACATAATTTAAAGCTGTAAAGCTATCTGTGTCAGCACAAAACGCCGACGCATCCCAATTTACAGATACACCATCCCCCCGATGAACCACAGGGTGTCCAGCAGTCCAGCGATAATCAATATGAACGATGACCTTTTCAAGCTTGGTCCCGTTTGAGGCATATACGGGGATGGAATAAAAATCCAATACCATATCGGCGCGAGGGTCGGGTTCACAGTATGCTGTTTGGTCATCAACACAGAGTGTTATTGCAAAAGAAGGTACAGCCGTTACAAAGAAAATGCAGACAGCCAGCAGGACAGATGTAATTTTCTTCATAGAAAGCACCCCCCAATAACCAACACCTGTATATCGACAAAAATCGGGATTTATTAAGCGTATTATTGGACGATATTTACAAATGCAGCACCCTGGCCTTGATCTCCTTGGTCTTGCCAACGTTCCAGAAGTTTTCGCCCAGGTAGCCGCAGGTGCGCCTTGTAACGTTCATTTTGGACTGGTCGGTGTTGTGGCAGACCGGGCACTCCCACTGGAAGTCCTCGTTGATCTCGATCTCGCCGTCGAAGCCGCAACACTGGCAGTAGTCGCTCTTGGTGTTGAATTCGGCGTACTGGATATTGTCGTAGATGAACCGCACCACGTCCTTAAGGGCCTCCAGGTTGTGGCGCATGTTGGGGATCTCCACATAGGAAATGCAGCCGCCGGTGGAGATTTTTTGGAACTGGCTCTCGAAGGTAAACTTGTCAAAGGAGTCGATTTTCTCCCGCACGTCCACGTGGTAGCTGTTGGTGTAGTAGCCCTTGTCGGTGACGTCAGGGATAGTGCCGAAGCGCTCCTTGTCGATGCGGGCGAAGCGGTAGCACAGGGACTCGGCGGGGGTGCCGTAGAGGGCGAAGCCGATATTAGTTGATGCCTTCCAGTCGTCGCAG
>JAAVYL010000119.1 GCA_022791075.1 Lawsonibacter sp.
GCCCAGCTCAACCTGGACTTCGGTGGGCGTGATAGCTACAACGGTGCCGGTAACCTTATCTCCATTATTCAAAATTTTGAACGACTCCTCCAGCATCTCCTGGAAGGATTTGTCCATCTCTAAGATTTCTTAGCTCATTTTGTCAATGACCTCCTTTATTATCCACGCGGGCGTCGATGCGCCCGCCGTGATGCCGACCATATCCACTTGAGGCAGCTGACCGGGGTCTAAATCCTCCGCCCGCTCTATAAGCAGAACATTGGAACAGGACTCCTGACAGATCTCCGCAAGGCGCTTGGTATTGGAGCTCTGCCTGTCGCCCACTACCACCATCAAGCCGCATTGGGCAGCGAGCTGGCGGGCCTCCTCCTGGCGTTTGGACGTCGCTCCGCATATTGTATCAAAAAATTCCGCGTTTGTACATAGTTTTTTTGCTTTTTTCACGCAGTCCTCCCAAATTTTCTTGGTAGAGGTCGTTTGAGAGACAAAGGTGAGGGGGAGTTTTTGCCGGTTTTCCTTGAAATTCAGCCATTTTTCCAACTCCTCCTCCCCGGAAACCACCACCGGCGCCCTGCACCATCCGGCAATCGCCAGCACCTCCGGATGGTCCGGCGTGCCCACAATGACCGGCTGCCGGCCCCGTTTTTCAGCCTCGGCAACAATCTGGTGAATGCGGGTAACATTGGGACAGGTGGCGTCAAAAACCTGGATTCCCCGCCGGGAAAAGTCCTCATGGACCGCCCGGCTCTCTCCGTGGGAGCGAATCATGACGGCACAGTCCGCCGGCACATCCTCGGGCCGCTCCACGGCCCGAAGTCCCTGGGCAGCCAGCCGGTCCACCACCTCCCGGTTGTGGATGATAGAGCCCAGCATCACGCAGGGGATTTTTTGGGCCGCCTTCTCCTCGGCCAGCTCAACCGCCCGCCGGACCCCGTAGCAGAAGCCGGCGGACCGGGCCAGCACCACCTTGCTCATCCTACGCCCTCCCCCAGCCCTCTGACCCGCTCCATCAGCTCCTGAGCCATGGTCTGAAGCTCATCAGAGGTGGGCTTACGCCCTTCAAACTCCGGATAATAGGGTTCCCCAATTACCACGGTATTACGCCGGAACCGCTTTTTTTTGCGCTGTATGTACACCGGCAGCAGGGGCACGCCGGTTCGGGTGGCAAAGAGGGCCGCGCCCACTTTAGCCTGGACGTCCTCCCCCTCATGGACCCGGGTTCCCTCAGGGAACATGAGCAGCTTGTCGCCCTCCTTTAAAAACCTCATGGCGGTGCGCACCGCTTTCACGTCGGTGGTATCCCGGTCCACACCAAATACCCCGGCCTTGCCCAAAATCCAGCCGATAAAGGGCACACGCATAATCTGGACCTTGGCCATGGCCCGCATCGGCCACCGCCACCCAAAGGCAAAGACCACATAAAAGGGATCCCCGGCTGTGGTATGGTTGGGACAGATCACTGCCGGTCCCTCGGGAATATGCTCCCGGCCCACTGCCCGAATGGGGTGAATCAGCCTAAAATACGGCCAGACAACCGCATACAGCAGGTGGAAAAACCAGTCCATCCGTTTTCTTCGCGCCGCGGCATCCTCCTGCGCCTTTTTTACCGTCTCTTCCTTCACTGGCCGATCTTCTCCTTCACCAGAGCCAGCAGCCCCTCCAGACTCTGCTCCAAATTCATGCTGGTGGTGTCCAGCAGGGCGGCGTCCTCCGCCCGCTTCAGGGGGGCGGCAGGCCGGTGCTCGTCCTGCCAGTCCCGCTCCTTGATATCCCGGAGAACGGCCTCAAAATCCGCCTGCTCTCCCCGCTGCTCCAGCTCCAGCAGACGGCGGCGGGCCCGGGCCTCCGGGGCAGCGGTGAGGAAAATCTTCACATCCGCGCCGGGGAGGACCACAGTTCCGATGTCCCGGCCGTCCATCACCACGCTGTGCTCTCGGGCCTGCCTGCGCTGAAAGTCCAGCAGAAAGGCCCGCACCGCCGGAAGGGCGGAGCTCTTCGACGCCGCGCCGGACACCCGGTGCTCCCGGATGGCCCCGCTCACGTCCTCTCCGTTCAGATACATCCGCTGCGCGCCGTCTTCCCCGTAGCCCATCCGAATGTCCAGCCCCTCCAGCAGGGAAACCACCTGGCTCTCGTCAGCCGGGTCAGCCCCCGCCCGCAGAACCGCCAAAGCCACAGTGCGGTAGATGGCCCCGGTGTCCACATACAAAAACCCCAGCCTTCCGGCCAGCTGTCGGGCCAGGGTGCTCTTCCCCGCCCCGGCGGGGCCGTCGATTGCAACGCTTTTAAAACTCATGCTGATCGCTCCGTTCCTGCTCCCCAAACGCCTCCCTTGTCAAAGGGAGGGGGCTTTTACTACTCTCCCCGACCCAGGAGGTAATCTGTCGTCACGCCGAAGAAATCGGCGAAGAAACTCAATGTCGTGGCCGGGACGTTTACCTTCCCATATTCATAACTCTGATACTGGCGGTCTGTCATCCCCATGATTTCAGCCATGTCTATCTGTTTCAGCCCTTTTTCTTTGCGCAAGGCCTTCAATCGCTTCCCAAATTCCACCAGCAAAATATTTTCCACAATATCACCTCGAACCCCTTGACACCAGGAATTTCTTCGTGTTATAATATTAATAAATTCTTCGTGTTGGAGGAAATCACTATGTCAGATTTTATGCACTGGATGTACGATCATTATATCAAACCCCAAATCGAAAGCCAACCCAAAGATGATGCAGAAAGTATGTGGTTCGACTTTCTGGACAACGAGCTTTATGACGAGCAGAAGAAAGGGATTCAGGCCGCTCTGGCCTTCTATGCCGTCCAGGGCTTCCGCCTGGGAGTACGCACCGGGTTGGGCCTGAAAGACGACCTGGGGTGACAGCGCACCCTATATCTGGAAATACTTCGGCTCCACGTGCTCACACAGCCACACACCGTTTTCCGAACGGTAAAACTTCACTCCGTCCCGGGCCATGGCCTGGGCGTCGACGGTAATCACCACAGGAACGCCATGCCGCCTCCCAACAGCCATTGCGGTCTCAAAGTCCCCGGAGAGGTGGACATGCTGACGGCTCATCCTCCGAATCCCCTCCGCATGAATGGAGGGGAGAAACCGGGAGGCCGTGCCGTGGTACAGGTATTGGGGCGGCTCGGTCTCTGTCAGCTCCACGTCCACCTGGATGGAGTGTCCCTGATTGGCCCGGATTTTGGTGTGGTCCTCGTTAAAGGAATACCGCTTCTTGTTGTTGTCCCGGACGATGCGCTCCAGGGTGTCCATATCCATTTTCCGCCCCGTGCGGTTTACTCCGGCCAGCAGCTCCTTTACGTCTGCCCAGCCATGTTCGTCCAGGGCAATCCCCGCCGCGCCGGGGTTGTGGCGCAGGACCAGACTCAGGAACCGGCCCAGCTTGACATCTGAATTGCTCTGCTCCTTCATACGTCCTCCTTATACACGCCGGACATACTCCGCCGCGCCCTCTCCTGCGGCCCGCCCAGTGGCCCAGGCGATCTGAAGGTTAAACCCGCCGGTATAGGCGTCCACGTCCAGCAGTTCCCCGGCAAAGAACAGACCGGGGACCTTCTTGCTCATCATGGTCCTGGGGTCCACTTCGGAAACCTTCACCCCTCCCGAGGTGATAATGGCCTCGGCTATCGGCCGGGGGCCGGACACCGCCACGGTAAAGCATTTAAACAGCTCCAGCAGCCGGCGGCGCTCCTGCTTCGTCAGGTCGTGGGCCTTTTTGTCCCCGGGGATGGCGGCCCGCTCCAGCAGAACGGGGACCAGCAGCCGGGGGGCCAGAGTTCCCAGAAGATTGTCCATGTCCTTGTTGGCCCCACTGGAAAACTCCCGCACCAGCCGGGCGTCCAGAGCGGACTCATCCAGGGCGGGCTTTAAGTCGATACAGCAGGTATATTGCTCCCTCTCAAAGCTGCGCATATGTGCGCTGGCGGACAGCACCAGGGGTCCGGACAGGCCGAAGTGGGTAAACAGCAGCTCCCCCTGCTCCTGATAAACCGTCTTTTTCTTCTGGTTTTTCACCGTCAGCACTACGTTCTTCAGGGCCAGCCCCTGCATCCGGGCGCAGAACCCGTCCGTAGACTCCAGCGGGACCAGGGATGGCTTGGGGGCAACCAGGGTATGGCCCAGCTCCTCCGAAATCCGGTACCCGTCTCCAGTAGAGCCGGTAGCGGGGTAGGACAGGCCTCCGGTCGCCATAATCACCGCCCTGCACGGGATACCCGTCAGGACTCCGAGGCCTTCCCCTATCTCCACGCCACATACCGCCCCCTCCCGGAGACAGATCCCGGATACCCGGTCGTTTACAATGGGCACCTTCAGCCGCCTTAGCTCAAAGAACAGGGCGTCGATGATGTCGGCGGACTTGTCGGAGACGGGAAAAACCCGGTTGCCCCGCTCCACCTTCAGCGGCACGCCCAAGGCCTCAAAAAATTCCTCCACCCAGGCAGGAGGGGTGCGCTCCAGCACGCTGTACAAAAATTTTCCGTTGCGGGGAACCGCAGCCAGCACCCGCTCCGGAGGGCAGTGGTTGGTCACATTGCACCGGCCCTTGCCGGTGATATACAGCTTGCGGCCCACCTTGGGGTTTCGCTCCACAACGGTGACTGACGCCCCCAGCCGGGCGGCGGCAATAGCCGCCATCATGCCGGCCGCTCCGCCCCCCGCCACAACCAAATCAGCCCGGTTCATTCCTGCACCTTCTCATACACCCCGTACTCCTCCCAGATATCCTCCAGGGATTGGAAGGTGTGGGCCACATCCTCATTCTTCCGCCGGCCTACAGCCACAATGAGGGCGTTAACCAGCGAGAGGGGCGCCACCAGGGAGTCCACAAAGGAGGCCATTTCGCTGCGGGCCATGAGCGTGTATTGAGAGATGGGCACCAGAGGGGAGGCCTCACTGTCCGTCATAGCCACTGTGGTGGCCCCCCGGTCCCGGGCAAAGCTCATGGCCTGAACCGTGCGGCTGGAATATCGTGGAAAGCTGACTCCAATTACGGCGTCCCCCTCTCCCACCCGCAGCAGGCTCTCAAAAATCTCACTGGCCGTATTAGCCGAAACCAGCATTACATTGTCAAAAATCAGGTTGAAGTAGAAATACAAAAAGGAGGCCACAGAAGCAGAGGAACGCACACCGATGATGTATATTTTCCTGGCGGACACAATGGCGTCCACCACCTGGTTAAAGCTCTCCCGGTCCATCTCCTCCAAGGTCTGCCGGATTTTTTCAATGTCTGACTGCAGCACCACAGAAAGCAGATCCTGATCCCCCAGCCGGTCGTTGGTCACCTCAATGCGCTGCACCGTGGTCAGCCGGTTGCGGATCATCTTCTGCAGGGAACGCTGCATGTCCGGGTAGCCGTTGTACCCCAGCTCAGAGGCAAAGCGGACCACAGTGGACTCGCTCACCCCCACCTTCTTGCCCATGCGGCTGGCCGTCATAAAGGCAGCCTTGTCATAGGACTCCAGAATAAAAGCGGCAATCTTTTTCTGCCCCTTGGAAAAGGAGCTCATACTGTCTTGGATGACGGTCAAAATATCATGGCTCACGGCTCTCACCCTCCCCGGCGCACGGCGCTCAAACAGCTGTATCTATCCCTGCGGAGACACCCCGCTCTTTTGACTCAATAGGGTATATCATACACGTTTTGAGGGGAAAATGCAAGAGATTTTTGCAGGAAATTCCCTTTTCCCCTGCAAAAACCTCTCATTGACCGCTGAGCGGCTGTGTCAGCCGCAGCAGCTCCTCCTCTGTAAGGGGCCGCCACTGTCCCGGCTTCAGGGAGCGGTCCAGCTGTACCGCCCCCTCTCGAATCCGTTTGAGCCGCAGAACCTCCAGCCCGGCCTGGGCGCACATCCGCCGTACCTGCCGGTTCTTCCCCTGGTGAATGGTGATGGACAGCTGATGCACCCCGCCGCTGTCCCGGCCCCGCCGCACCTGCGCGGGGGACAGCGCCTCGCCGTCCAGCACCATGGGGGCTGACAGAACGGGCAGAGCCTTGTTTACATTTCCGGCCGTCCACACCAGATATTCCTTTTCCACCTCATGGCTGGGGTGGAGCAGCTGCTGCGTCAGCGCGCCGTCGTCGGTGAGGAGGAGAAGCCCCTCCGAGTCCATATCCAGCCGCCCTACTGGCCATACCCGCACCCCGCAGCCGGCCACCAGGCCAGCTACAGTCCTTCGCCCCTTCTCGTCGGACAGGGTGGTCACATACCCCCTGGGCTTATTCAGCATCAGGTAGGTCCGTCCGTTTCCCGGCCGCAGAGGTCTCCCGTCCACCAGCACAGTGTCCCGGTTCAGGTCGGCCCGATCCCCCAGATGGGCCCGCTCCCCGTTTACCGTCACCCTTCCGGCAGCAATCCACTCCTCCGCTGCCCGCCGGGACGCCAGCCCGCAGGAGGAAATCAGCTTCTGTATCCGCTCCTCCACATCTGATTCCTCCTCTCCCTCACAGGCGGAATTTTTCTGCCGCTACAGTCCGGCGGCCCGCTTCAGGATACTCCACAGCCAGCCGTCCGGCCCCGCCAAATTACAGGGAATCCCCTCCCCTGTAACCAGCGGCGTCCGCGCCAGCTCCTCTTCGTTCACACAATATACCGCCTCTCCCACCTGGGTTCCGGCAGGCACAGGGGCGGTAAGGCTGCGCTCCGTCAGCACACAGGTCATCTCCACCCTCTCATCGGGGGCGAGAACAGCGGATAACGTCCCGGCAGTTTCAATGGGACACACCGGCACAAGACTACCGGATACGGGCAGCTGCCCCACCTGAGCCCCTGCCTGAACCAGAACGCTGGACGTATAGCTGTCAAACCCCCAGTCAAAGAGGGCAGTGTGGTCGGCCCAGTCACTGGGGGCGTCCAGGGTGACGCAGATCAGCGTCATCCCCTCCCGCCGGGCGGCGGACACCAGGGTACGGCCCGACTTCTCTGTATAGCCCGTTTTCAGACCGACACAGCCCTCATACCGCCACAGCAACTTATTGTGGTTGGTAAAGCTGCGGGTGCCCAAGGTGATGGAGCGGGTGGCGGCAATTCGGGAGAGCGTCTCGTTCTCCAGACAGGCCTTGGCCAGAACCGCCATATCACAGGCGCTGGAATAGTGCCCCTCGGCAGTCAATCCATTCGGATTGGCGAAAGCAGTGTCCGCCATACCCAGCTCCCGGGCCTTTTGATTCATCTGGGCCACAAAGCTCTCCACAGTTCCACCGCAGTAGCCGGCAATGGCCAGGGCGGCGTCGTTGCCTGAGCGCAGCAGCAAACCATAGAGCAGGACCTCCAGCGTCACCTCCTCCCCCGGGCGCAGATAGAGGGAGGAGCCCTCCGCCCCCGTCCACTCCGGGGCCACAGTGACCACCTCGTCCAGGTCGTGTCCCGACTCCAGGGCCACCAGGGCGGTCATCAGCTTGGTAATACTGGCGATGGGCCGGCGGGTATGGCCGTCCTTTTCAAAGAGCACCCGGCCGCTGTCCCCGTCCGCCAGAACGGCGCTGGCGGCGGAGACCCCCGGCGCCGCTCCCTCTGCACTCACACCGGGCCGGGAGCACCACAACAGGGCCCCGGCCAGGAGCATGGAAAAAAGCCGCTTCAATGTATGCCACCTTCCTTCCGTCGATGACATTAGTATGCCGCGGCCCTTCTCCAAATTTACAGGGAAATTATGTTTCAAACGCTGCTGATTCCGCCAATACGCAGGAACCGGCAGAGCAATTTGCTGATACGCCTGTACCGGCGGACCCTGCTACTCCGCAAAATCCTCTTCGGCTGCTTTTTTTGCCTTCTTCTCCTGCTGGCTCTCAATAAATCCGGTGACCTTATCCACCACCTCGGGCACCGTCTCAATCACCCGGTCCACCGTAGTGGCCGGGGGCGGGGCCACAGGGAGAAGCTTCACACTGCCGTCCCCCCGGACCACCAGGAAGGCCACTGGCTCAAGCTTGGCGCTGGCGCCGCTGCCGCCCCCAAAGCTCTGACTGGGACTCTGCCTGGTAGTAAACTCCGTGCCGCCGCCCCCCACGCCAAAGGACATTCGGGACACCGGGATGAGGGTGACGCCCTCGGCCTGAATGGGGGTGCCGACAATGGTGTTGGCATCCGCCATCATTTTAATATGCTCCATGGTGGTTTTCATCAGCTCACTGAGGGAGTTTTTCTTCTCCTGTTCCATCGGTCATGCCACCTTTCTCTGCTGTTGTTTCAATTTCAGCCGCTTCCGTGCGGCAAGGGCTCCAAACAGTGCTTTGACCCCTGTCCCCACGCCAATCCGCACCACAGTGCCAATTTTGATGGACAGGGCGGCCGTGCCATACACCGTCATCCCAGGGGCGTTAAAGTCCAGGATAACCCGGGCGGCGCCGTCCTTCACATGGAAGGCCTTTGTCAGCGGGTACCACAGCGCCCCCAGGGCGGCAGTGGCCTGACCATACAGCATGGCCGCGTCCGCCGGGTCAGGGGAGCCGGCGGTCAGCTCCAGCTCCAGAGTGTCCACCCGCAGGCCCCGCCACATGCCTCCAGCCGCCTTCAGGGCCACAGGGAGCAGCTCTCTGGCATACTCCAGCGCCCCGCCAAGCTTTTCAGAAAGTGGGGAGGGCGGTCTCTCTTTCCGGGGTTTTTTCTCCGGCCTCGCCTTCCTCTCCCTGCGCTTTTGGGCCCCCTCCGGCCCCTCCTTTTTCGGCTTGGCCGGAAGTATTTTGATCAAAATCCGCCCCAGCCGTATCCACAGTGAGAACCCCTGCGCATTGAACTCCGCCCGGCCGCCCACCCGGATCTGTCCAATCAGAAACAGAACCAGCGCAGCGGCGGCCAGGACACCCAGGGCCTTCACTGCCCCTCCGCCGGGGAAACCGGCAGCCCGGCGGCTGTCTCCAGGGTCATCTGACTGCCCTCCTGGGACTGGTTGGGCAGCTCGGGCAGCTCCTCCAGGCTGGACAGGCCGAAGGAGCGCAGAAAATTCCTGGTGGTTTTAAACTGCATAGGCCGGCCTGGAACAGCCAGGCGGCCCGCCTCCTCAATGAGCTCCCGCTCCAGCAGCAGACCTATCGTATAGGAGCTGTCCACCCCCCGCACCTGGTCCACATAGGCCCGGGTGACCGGTTGGTAGTAGGCGATGATGGACAGCACCTCAAGCGCCGGCTGGGACAGCCGGGCGGGCTTACGGCTCTCCAGAGTCCTGCGGACGCAGGGGGCAAATTCCGGCGCGGAGCACAGCTGGTAGCTGGTATCCAGCCTCACCAGCCGGATACCGCGGCGGTCATAGCTGTACCGGTCCATCAGCCGCTGAGCCACAGCGTCCAGAGTGGGCCGGTCCACCTCCAGCCCCAGGCACAGCCGCTCCACTGGCACCGGCTCTCCAGCAGCAAACAGCACCCCCTCCAGGGCGGATTCCAATTCTTTGACTTCCATTTGGAGGCGCTCCCCTCGTCAATAATTCTCCGATGTAAACTCCACTGCTCCCTCCTCCTGAGTACAGGTGACGGTGCAGTCGGATTCGGTACCCGCCAAATACAGGCGTCTGGCCTTGCACAGCTCCAGCACAGCCAGGAAGGTGGCCACCACCTCAGAGCGGCTGCCGCTGCCCTTGAACAGGGCCCGGAACCGGGTGACGCCATACTGAACCAGCCGCCGGATAATCTCTCCCGCCTTGTCGGCCACAGGATAGGGCTCCCGCCCCACGATGCCCTGAAAGGCGGATACCGGGGGGGGCAGCTTGTTGTCCACCCGGCTGAGCACCGCGGCCATTGCCTTGAGCAGGTCCTCTCTGCTGTGGACATAGCGGTACACCTTGTCGGTCTGGATCGCCTCCGGTACCTTAGTCAGATAGTCCCGGCCGATTTGGTAGCGGCCGTCCAGCGCGGGAACCACCGCCTTGATTTTCAAATAGTTCTCACTGCGCTGGTGGGCCTCCAGAGAGGCAATGAGCTGTTCCATCTCGCTCATTGCCTCCTCATCGTGGATGGACAGCAGCATACGGGTCTTGATATAAACCAGGTGGGAAGCCATCGTGATGAAATCACTGGCAACCTCCAGGTCCAGCTCCTTCCGTTTCCCCATCCACTCCATGTATTGGTCCAGAATGAGGGCAATTTGAATGTCCTTAATCTCCATTTTATTTTTGCTCAGCAGGTGGAGAATCAGGTCCAGGGGCCCCACAAAGTCCCCCATATTCTCTTCCTTTGCTTTTACCACTCCCTCCAAGTGGTAAATCGGCGCCTCCAAGGGCCCACCCCCCCATTTTAACTCATCGTTTCCGTTATTATAGCAGTTTATCCCACAAAAAACAAGTAGAATTCCCGGTCTTGTGTAATTTGGCCAGGGCTTGCAATCGGGCCGCATAGCCCGGAGCCTCTTCCACGCTCTTTCACACACTAATCTCTGCAAAAATACAGGAAGAGACTGAGGCCAGTCCGCCCCCTTCTGATTGTCCGCGGGGCATACCTTATAACCTCAGTCTCTATCAGGCGCTCTTTGGCAGCGGCCTCGATTTTCATAACCCTTTTCTCCGGTTAATCTGTCACAAGAAAATCAGCCCTGGTCCCAGTTGTGGTAGACGTTCTGCACATCGTCGTTCTCCTCCAGCAGGTCGATAAGCTTCTCCATGTTCTTGATATCGCCCTCATCGGTGAGCGTAACATAGTTCTGGGGGACCATCTGCACGCCGGCCTCCAGGAACGTATACCCCTTGGCCTCCAAGGCCTCGGTGACCGAAGCAAACGCGTCCGGATCGGTATAGACTTCATAGACCTCGCCGTCAGCCTGCATATCGTCGGCGCCGGCCTCCAGGGCGTCCATCATAACGGTGTCCTCATCCAGGTCCTCCGCTTCGATGACAATAACGCCCTTCCTGTCAAAGGACCAGGACACGCAGCCGGTTGCCCCCAAGCCCTTGCCGTACTTATCCAGCAGGTGGCGAACCTCCGGCGCGGTGCGCTGGCGGTTGTCGGTAAGTGCCTCTACAATAACGGCCACACCGTTGGGACCGTAGCCCTCATAGACCACATTCTCAAAGCTGTCGGTGTTGCCCGAGCCCAGAGCCTTGTCAATGGTGCGCTTGATGTTGTCGTTGGGCATGTTGGCCGCTTTGGCCTTGGCAATAACAGTGGCCAGACGGGAGTTGTTGGCCGGGTCACCGCTGCCGCCGGTCTTCACCGCCACGATCATCTCACGGGCGATTTTGGTAAAAATCTGGGAGCGTTTGGCGTCAGCCGCCCCCTTGGTCTTTTGTATGTTGTGCCACTTGGAATGTCCGGACATGAATATCTTCCCCTTCTTGTGTAATAGGCGGGACGATTATATCACTATTTCCTGCGGTTTGCAAGCCCTGAAAGCCGCTTTTTCGGAAAACACAATAAAAGCGGCCGGACATTGCCCGCCCCTACACAGCCTTTGCCTGTGTTTGAACTCTCCGGGCAAAGACTCGGGCCTTCTCCAGGTCCTTCCCGTCGGGCCGGCCCCTGGCAATGCCGCCGATCCTTCCAATACATAGACGATTACTGTTTTCACGATGCTCCCTTTACAGCGCGGCCACTTCCCGCTCGATGGCCTCCTCCTCGGCCTGCATGGCCTTGAGGGTCATGTCCAGGAGCTTGTCCAGCTCCCAGCCCAGCAGCTCCGCCCCGCTGGCGATCACGTCCCGGGAGCAGCCGGCGGCAAACTTCTTGTCCTTGAATTTCTTCTTCAGGGACTTCAGCTCCATGTCAGCGGTGCTCTTCGAGGGCCGCATGAGAGCCGCCGCTCCAATCAGGCCGGTGAGCTCGTCGCAGGCATAGAGGACCTTCTCCATCTCATGCTCCGGCCTGATGTCCACACAGTGGCCCCAGCCGTGGCAGGCTGTGGCCCGAATAAGGGACTCCTCCACCCCCGCCTCACGCATCAGCTCCTGGCTTTTGATACAGTGCTCCCCGGGCCACATCTCAAAGTCCAGGTCGTGGAGCAGGCCCACCAGGGACCAGAACTCCGCCTGGTCTCCGCAGCCCAGCTCCCGGGCATACCAGCCCATGACATGCTCCACTGTGATGGCGTGGCGCAGGTGGAAGGGCTCCTTATTGTATTTGGTCAGCAGGTCCCAGGCCTGAGAACGGTTAATGGACATATTAATCTCTCCTTGTTGTTTTGTAGGGGCGGACATTGTCCGCCCGCCCCATTGTCTCGGTGTTTCATATAAAAGCGGGCGCACAATGTGCGCCCCTACATTATGACTGTACCCAGGTTCTTTTATCAATAGGCCACCACAATACCGCCGTCGTAGGCGTAGACGCTGGTGATGCCTCCGGCCTCGGTGATGAGGATATGGGCGAATTTACACTTGGCCTCCACCATCGCCTTCACCTGGAAGGCCCGCTCCAGGCAGTTGCAGTGGCAGATGGCCAGGGTACGACCCACATGGGCGGCGTCGGCGGCGATTCTATCCACCATCTTTCCCAGGGCCTGCTTGATTGTGAGAGCCTGGCCCAGCTTGCAGATCTCTCCCTCCGGGGTGGCGCCCATGAACAGCTTAATTTTCAGCGCCCCGGTGATCACCGCCTGGAGCTTGGTGAGCCGGCCGTTTTTCCTCAAATTTTCCAGACTCTCCAGCACAAACAGAGTCTGCATCTGGTAAATGAACTGCTCCACCTCTGTAACCACCCGCTTGAAGGGCATCCCGGCGGAGGCCAGCCGGTGAATCGCCATAGCCACCAGAAGCTCCCCGGAGGCGGCGGAACAGGAGTTGAATACGTGGACGTTGACCTGCGGATTCTCCTCCTCTATCAGCAGCCGGGCCTGCTCGGCACTGTTGTGGGACCCGCTGAGCAGGGCGGACAGAGTGACCACATACACATCGTCCGCCCCCTGATATGCGTCCAGATAGGCCTGGGGGGATGGGCAGGAGGTGGAAGGGGCGTCCTCGCTCTGGCGCATGGCCCACAGCAGGTCCGCCTGGTCGAAGGTCTCGTCGTCCACAAAGGTACTGCCGTTGGACCGAATGGTCAGGGGCACCTTGACAAAGACCGGGTCCTTCAGCATGGCGGGGGTCAGGTCGCAGCAGCTGTCCACTACAATTTTGAATCTCATATGCTTCAACTCCAGACGTGGTATTTTAAATTAGATTACCTCAATAAGTTTATCATAGGATCCATAGGTTGTAAAGGGGAAAATCCGTTTTTACATAAACTCTCTTTACACACCGCCGCTCCCTATCCATCCTCCTCCAGCTCCTTCAGCAGCTTCTGGTCCATTTTGGAGGACAGGTCCAGCTTTTCATAGAGGTCAGGCCTGCGCTCCCTGGTGCGGAGGATGGACATTTTCCTCCTCCATTGCTCCACCCTGGCATGGTTGCCCGACAGGAGGATAGAGGGCACCGCCCGGCCGTGCCAGACCTCAGGCCGGGAGTACTGGGGGGCCTCCAGCATCCCATTCCAGTGGCTCTCGTTCTCATAGC
>JAAVYL010000120.1 GCA_022791075.1 Lawsonibacter sp.
CCCGGCCGGTCCCGGCACCCCCGACGTGGCCACGGCCGTCCCGGCGGTCAAGGCCGGTAAGCTCGAGGACCGTCTGGACACGACCCACATCCTCCACTGCCCCATCGGCAAGGTCTCCTTCGGCCCTGAAAAGCTGACCGAGAATTTTGCCGCCCTCATGGGTGCCATTATCAAGGCCAAGCCCGCCGCCGCCAAGGGCCAGTATATCAAGAGTTGCACCGTGGCCTCCACCATGGGCCCCGGCGTCAAGGTCAACGGTGCCAAGCTGGCGTAACCCTTTTCCGACATAAAAAATTCCCTCCCACCGGGAGGGAATTTTTTATTTACATCTGATTGACTATACCCACAAACAGGGGAATCCCCTCATGACGGATGACAAACAGGAAGGGACGGTCCAGATCCATGACGCAGATTTCCGGATGCTCCGGCGGCATTATACTGGACTCGTTAAGCATGAGGATGGTAGCGGCGGCGGCCTCTACCCCCTCCTCGTCCACCTTCACCCGGGCCAGCTGCCTGGCCTCGGAGAGATAGGCGTCCAAATCGGTAAGGGGTGTCAGGTCGGCGCTGTCCGGCTCCAGCAGGTCCGTGATCCCCAGCGCGGCCAGGGCGGATTTCAGGTCCAGGCTGGAATCCACGTCGAATTTGGGAACCGACCACTGTACTTCGCCGGCGATGGCACCGTTCTCCGCAGTGAAATCCAGGCTGGTGAGAAGATCCCCGCTTTGGAGCAGACTCTCCGGGGTCACCCCCTCATCGGGCAGGACAAAGATCATCTCACCCAGCTGGGTGGTCAGGTAGGCGCTCTGCCAGCCCTCCCGGCGCAGAAAGCTGGACTGCTGGGTCATGTGCATGAAGTCTGTCCTTTGCTCCTGTCCGGCGGCGCCGGTAAAAGTGTCCTCGCTGGTCAGCTCGGCCATGAACTCATCCATCCATCCCGCCCGATAGTATAGAGAGGAGACCAGAAGAGCCAAGGTTGATGGTCTTGTCTGAACCACTGGGGCCTCTCCGCCGATGAGGCCGTTGGTCTGTTCCTTCACCCAGCTGGTCACGGCCCGCTGCCCATAGGGACAGAATAGGTTCCGGCGAAGTATTTTTCAGCCAGGGTATCCAGAGTGTTCTGGATGTAGGCCCCCTCTAAGGTGCTGTTGAGCCAGATGGAGTTGGACAGAAGCAGAGAGCTGGTCCCGTCGTCGGTATACAGTCCCCGCCAAAGCTGGGAGATTTCCGCCTGGAGCCCTTCCAGATTGTTTACATCAATGGCCTGCAGCACCTGCTGGCAGCTTTCTCCTCCGGCGCACTGGGCCAGCATGGCCAGGGCGGACCAGAGAGACAGGGGGGAGTAGATGACATTTTTTCCCTCCTGACCTTCCAAGACCAGGGGCGCGCTCCGGCCGGCAAAGCTGGTGAGACGCTGGGCGGTTCCCGCCTGGACGCCGCCGCCCCGGATTGCTGTCAGGGCGTCAATATACCTGTCATAGTCGTCGTTGTAAATTTCCCAGGCCTGATTGCTCATCTCCGTGGGTACCTGGGGGAGGGTGGGAAATTTCGGATACACCGGCTGAGCCAGAGCGTAGGAGGCTAAGGCGGGACTTCCACCCGGATTTTGTTTGCTTCCGTCCTGTCTGCCTCCGGGCCCTTCGCCGGGGCCGGCGCCGCAGCCGGCCAGCAGCAGCGTGGATGCCAAAGCAAGGGACAACAGTCGTTTCATTGCGATTCTCCTTTCTGCGTAAGGTTTTGCTAGGCGCTGTTTGAAAATGGAAATGTGCCCAACGGCGAGAAATTTTTTCGCCAGACGAAGCCAATTTGACGCAGGAATACTGGATGTATTTCAAGGAAAATTGGCAAAGCATGGCGGAAAAAGAGCCGGCATTGGGGCATGTTGACATTTTTCAAACAAGCCCTAGACCCTGCCTATATAAATATAGACGAAGCTTTTGGGAAAAGGTTTCCTCTTGAAAAATAAAAAAGACGGCCCACGGCCGCCAGCAGACAAAAGAAATGACCCTTGACTGCCCGTTTCGTAATCCGCTGCAGTCAAGGGTCATTTCTGTTCGTTCTTGTTATCTAACATCATATGGCTACCTCCATTTCTATTGGATACGCTCTATGCTGCGTGCCCCTTCATCATCCTCCAGTTCCTCAACGACCGTCCATATTCATTGCCGTATTTACGGCCAGACTCCTCATATGTGAGGCCCTTGGTCGGATTCCTTTCCTGATGCTGCAAGGTCCGCGCACTTTGCGCTGACTGAAAACCGTCTGCTTTGGGTCGGAATTTCTCCCGGCTTCCCTCTCATGGCGCACACAAGTTGTCTTATCACAGAATGATTTGACCACGCATCCGGCTTCAGCTGCTGGGATTGTTACCTGTACATTGGACTCATTCCTTTCTTGTTCTGATTATAATTTACCATACTGCTGTAATCCTGTCAAGAGGATTTTGTTCGTTTTATTCAACAAATGTGGGGGATTGTTTTTTACATTTTGGATAATACTCCAAAGCGGACATAAAAGAGCGTCCCCGGAGAATTTCTCCGGAGACGCTGTATCACATTTGGAATGGCTCGGGGTCGCCGGGCAGGGAGCAGAGGAACTGATACTGGGGGACAAGGGATTTCCAGCCCTCCAGAACCTGTGCGGCCAGATCCGGGGTGAAGAATATCCCCTCGCAGTTCTGCTCGCAGGAAAAGCTGATCTGCCGGCAGTTATACCAGGACCAGAGCAGCGGGCCCGGGTCGCCCTTGGGGCGCTTGTATTCCCGTCCGTCCATCTGGAATTCCCCTCGCCTTTTTACCGCGCGGGCCAGCTTTTCCACTGGTTTGGGGTCGCGGTCAATACGGGCGCGCAGTTTGGCCAGGGTGACCGGAGGCATCTCCCAGCAGCCCATGCCGTAGCCATAGTGGTCAGGGGCCACCTCAAACCAGAAGCAGGGGATTGAGCCGTCATGCTCCCCCGGCCTGCGCAGGGAGAACCACAGGTGATCCTTATAGGGCCCCCTTCCGAACAGCCGCCTGGCGTCCCGATAGATGCGGCTTACCTTCAGCTCCAGACCCAGTTTGGGGAAGGCCTCGGTCATCTCCCCGGTCAGCTGCTGGGCCAAGGCCCGGGTGGGCCGGTCCACCAGATCCAGGAACTCCTCCTTGTGGGCCATGAACCAGCCCCGGTCATTGTTGAACCGCAGGCTCCACAAAAAGTCAATGGTCCCCTGGGTATATCCTTGAAACATATTGGCTCCTCTCTCAGGCCGCTCTGGCTGGATTGGGGAGGGGATTCAGCCCGGAGTCGGAGGGAGGCGGGGCGGGGGACGGGCTCGGGTCAGCCGGGACGGTGGTACCGGGGTCAACAGGTGTAGTCGTGCCGGGATCCACGGGCGTGGTGGTGCCGGGGTCCACGGGTGTGGTAGTACCGGGGTCCACAGGTGTGGTAGTACCGGGGTCCACAGGTGTGGTGGTGCCGGGATCCACAGGCGTGGTGGTGCCGGGGTCCACAGGCGTGGTGGTACCGGGATCCACGGGCGGCTGACCGCCGACCCAGGTGGAGGGATGTCCGTCGGCGGGGTTGTAGTGATAGACCGTGGGCCGCATCTTATAGGAGCTTACCCCCAGATTCTGCCGCTCCAGCTGGGTGCCGTCCGCCGCATAGATGGTCCGGAAGGTCTGAACGGATTTGCCCCGATAGGCGTTCTGCTCCCGGTCCAGCACCAGAGAGCCTCTGGGCACACCGGCGTCGGCCACATAGGTCACAGTGGGGGCTATTATGTCGAAGGCCCCGCTGCTGCTGGGCTTGGCGTAGCTCCCGTCCAGATTGGTGCCGTATATCTTCACATTGAGCTTGCGGGCGCCCTTCACGTCGTAGCTGGAGGTGACGATTTTGATGGGGTAATCGGTGTTGTTCTTAAAGCGGAAATCAATGCTGCCATAGTTCACCGTGGCGTCCATGCCGTCGGGCACATAGGTGACGGCGTAGCGGTGGGGCCTGCGCTCCACAATTTCCAGGCTGGTGTGGAGCACAGCGTAGTAGATGGTGGAGGAGCCCTGACAGACGCCGCCGCCCACCTCGTCAACTGTGGCGCCGCCGATGTAGGCGGGTGCGCCGCGGTAGCCCTTGGCCGTTGTCCGCTCCCCAGTGGTCCGGTTATAGGAAAACTCCTCTCCGGGCAGCAGAATAACGTTGTTGCAGGCCGCCATAGCCAGCTTGATGTTATTTTTACGGGCCGCGCTGCCGGCCACATGGGTGGTGGCCTCGGCCAGGACATCCCGGAACAGCCTGCCCTCCAGGTCCTCCCTGGTCACCTTGGGCTGGAGAACCGTCACCGGGATGGAGAAGGTCTCGCCCCCCTTGGCGGACTGGTAGGCATCCTTCAGGGCCTGAAGGTCGAAGTCCAGCCCCACTGCGTGGTCGCTCACCTCCAGAGTTTTGGGGTCCAGCTGAGCGTCCCGGGGCTCTGCGGCCAGGGCTGCATAGATGGCCTCAAAGTCAGGGTCTTTAATCTCACCTGCGCTGGCCTGGAGCTGGATGGTGAGGTCCACCTGGCTCTTCCCGCCGCTGAAGCGGTCGGCAAAGGACTGCTGAAGCTTCTCCTCCGCCTCTTCTCTGACCTGGCCCCAGTCCACAGACAGGACGGGAGCCCCCTTGGTCATCACCAGCTGGTCCCCCTTCAGCTCATACCCCGGGCTCTCACTGCTCTCGGCCACCTTCCGGGCCATCCCGTCTACCAGGTCTTTCAGCGCCGGCTCGTCCTCCGGAATGACCAGAGGGACCTGGCTGGACATGCCAAACATATGCCCCAGCAGCTGGGGGCCGCCGGTGAAGAAATTTTCGCGCCCGATCCGCCAGGCGTCCTCGGCGCTCTGCGCCGCATCCACAGACATATCGCCGGCGTTCAGGGTGCTGCTCATCCCCTCATAGCTCAGGGTGAGCGAGATGTCCTGACCCTTCTGGCTTACGGCGGTCTCCACGGCTGACCGGGCCTGCTCCAGAGTCATGTTGGACACGTCCACGCCGGCCACGGAGACATTGGGCAGCATGCTGTTCCGGCTGCCGGCCCAGGCGCACACGCCCAAATACCCCGCAATCAGGACGCCTGCCACACAGCCGGTTACAATCCAGGGCAGCTTTGACTTTTTTCCCTCATTCTTTGCCACACGATTTCCTTCCATCGCGTGCATCCCTCCTAAATTCAGTCCTCGCCGAATTGTTTTTCTCTGATTCCGGCGCATATCTGCGCTGGCGCACAGCTCCATTATATCACGCCGACCATTTATTATAGCACAGCCGCAGGGCGAAATAATTACAGAACAGTTACAACTCCCCTGGAAATCTGTGCTGACATCTGAATTTCCCTCCAGGAAAAAAGCGGCAGGCCATTTACTTTTTTGTCCTGGTGCGGTATGATTAGTTTATCAGATTTCCGCCGGGCTCTTCACCAAATTTTAAGAAAAAATCAATCCCATTTTGGGAATTTTCTGCTATAGTAGAGCTGCCGCTTGAAAACGCCGGCTGTCAATGGATGTGGGAGGTACAACATGTCAGACTATCAGGGAAACTCAAGTCAGAAAAATGACGCCGTCTATTGGATCATTGCCCTTGGGCTGATCCTTTCCCGCGTAGCCGCGCCTGTAGGCGTGCTGATGATTGTCATGAAGCTGTTCGGCGGGGAGGGCCAAAAGAAAAAGCGAAAGCAGCAGGGCCGCCATCCGTACTATGATCAGCAGGCCGGCCAGGACCGGGTGGGCGCCCGGACGGCCTGGGAGGCGCCCCCCGTGCATGAGATGCCTGTTCAGCAGTCCGCTGTCCGGGAGGCGCCTGCCCAGCGAAAGGCCGCGCCGAAGCCAAAGAAAAAGAAGGCCGCCCCCAAGGACCCCATTTTTGTGCTGGACCAAAAGGGCAAGCAGTGGGCTATTGCCGGGGGAGCAATGGCCGCAGGCTGCCTGATCGCGTTCATCAGCAGCTTGGGCGACCCTCTGTACTGGCTGCTGGAGGGGAATTACGCATTTTTTATTCAGGAAATCATGGACCTGATGGTACTGCCCTGCTGCGCTGCCGCCGGTCTGGGCGGTCTGTGGGTCGGCCTGCGCAAGCGGAAGCAGGCCAGCCGCTACCGCAGCTACCTGGCCATGATTGGCCGGCAGGACTCGGTGTCCATCTCCGCCCTGGCTTCGGCCACAGGGCTGTCCCACGCCAAGGTGCGGGAGGATCTGGCCGATATGCTGGATGACGGCCTGCTCCCCCAGGGCTATCTGGACTATGGCGGGGATCGGCTGGTCCTCACCGGGGAGGGCATTGCCCAGCAGCCCAAAAAGCAGCAGGAGACGCCTCCGCCGCCGCCCAGGGAGGATGAGAACGCCATCCTGACTGAGATTCGGACCATTAACGATGCCATCGACAACGAAAAGCTGTCCGCCCAGATTGACCGGGTGGGGGTGATCACCGCCAAAATTCTGGACTATCAGAAGAGCCACCCGGAGAGGGAGGTGGAGCTGCACAGCTTTTTGAGCTATTACCTGCCCACCACCCTGAAAATCCTGCGCACCTACGCCCAGCTGGAGGACCAGGAGGTAGCCGGTGAGAACATCACCGCCGCCATGTCCCGCATTGAGGGCATGATGGACAAGGCCGTTGAGGGCTTTGAGAAGCAGCTGGACCGCCTGTTCCAGGGGGATGTGATGGACATCACCACGGACGTGGAGGTGCTGGAGCGGATGCTGGCCAAGGACGGGCTCTCCGACCAGGAGGGGCTGACGCTGGGCCTGTAGGAAATACAGACTTGACACCTCAGAAATATTTGGTAAAATTGGTGTAGAATTCCGCCGAAAAACTGCGAAAACTGGCGGTTTGAACAGGGGGGATTCTGCACAGAAGGGCTGGCCCTTCTGTCCCGCAGGTATTACCTGCGGGACAAATTATATCAGGTAAGGAGGTATGGGCGTTGAGGAGAGTATGGCTGATTGGAGCCTTGAGTGCGGCGCTGCTTTTGGGAGTGCTCTCAGCGGGAGCGGCGGCAGCGGAAGCGGAGCGGACGGCGTCTGAAGGGCAGGCTGTTGTCCTGTCCATTGAGGAGGGGTCCGTTTACCTTGAGGTTCAGGGAGAGATGATAAATCTTTACCAGTATGGGGAGGAGACGGCCTCATGGGATGTTCCGCTGGACATGCCCATTACCATTTCTGGCAGCGGGCTTCCCTGCGAAAATACCATTCAGATCCAGCTTTGGCAGGAGGCGGAGGTCCATATCAGGCTGTCCAATGTATCATTGCAGACAGAGGATCTCTCTGCTGTTCCCTTCAGGATTGACGCGGATGCGGGTCTGGACGAGGGCAGAGTCTGCCTGACGCTGGACGGGGAAAATCAGATTCAAACGCAGGGGGAGACGGCCATCCAGCTCTCTCCAGGCTCTGCCCTGGTTGTGGGCGGAACAGGTTCTCTGACCATAGGAGAGGTGGAGCACCCGGAAAACGGCCCCAGTGTGGGGATTGGAAGCCTGTATGAGACGGGAAAGCTGACAGTGGAGGACGGCACCCTGACTGTGGCTGCCCGTGAGGTAGGAATCGGCAGCCTCCTGGGAGGCGGCGACGGCAGCAGAGTACAGATTTCCGGCGGGACCGTAGCTGCGGCCGCCGAAGGCCCGGACGGAATGGCCATAGGGGGCATATCAGAGGTGATGATCTCGGGCGGGTCGGTGACGGCGGAGAGGATAGAGCCTGCTCCGGTTGACCAGGAGGGCAGGCCTGTCTGTCCCGTTGCCGTTCCGGGCCTGGAGCGGGGGGCGAGGGTGCAGGCCCTGGCCCTGGAGGACGCGCCCGGCTTTGGCCGCCCGGGAACCGTGCCGGATAGTGGCGGGCTGACGCTCTATCTGTGGGAGCGCGGAGAGGAGAGTGCAGGGGCCGCTATTATTGGAGGAGAGCTCCTGGAGCTGAACCTGCCCGCTTCCGCCGGAGCGGCCGGAACAGAGGCGGAGGTAGTCAGGACGCAGGTCACTGCTGACACGCCGGAGGGAGAGCTGCTGGTGACGGCGGACGGCAAGACCGTTACCCTCCCGGCGGGCGGCAGCCTGTGCTCCGGCGAAATCAGCCTGACGGCGGCAGAGGGCGGCGCTGTGGTGCTGGGCGGTTCGGACAGGGATGTGCTCACCGTTCCGGGCGGAACCAGCGTAGAGTTGGCCAGCGGTCCTACCCTTCGCCTGCCTCAGGGCGGGACGGTGACCGGCAACAGCGTGGCCCCGGCGGAGGGCGGCACTGTGGAGACGGGCAGCGTCTGCATCGCCCTGCCCCAGGGCGGCGTCCTGCGGCCCAACGGTGACGGCACCCTGACCCTTCCCTCTGGCGCCGAGGTTCAGACAGGGGAGGGAGAGCTCTTTACTGCTGAGGAGGGAGATATTCTGGATGTGGACAGCGGCGTGGTAACGCCGTATACCTGTACGGTCATCTTTGACAGCCAGGGAGGCTCAGCGGTGAAAAGTGTTCAGGTGGCCAATGGGGCACTGGCCTCCAGGCCGGCCGACCCTGTCCGGGACGGTTTTATATTTGGCGGCTGGTACACGGACAGCGCCTGTACACTCCCCTGGAGCTTTGAGAAGGACCCGGTGACGCAGGATGTCACCCTCTATGCCAAATGGACCGAAGAGACCGGCGGAGAAGGGGGAGAGGGCGGAAGTAGCGGCGGTGGAAGCGGCGGCGGGGCTGTCCGCTATGCTGTTGTCACCGCGGAGACGGAACACGGCGCAGTGGAGGTCAGCAGGACGCGGGCTGTGCGAAACAGTATTGTGACTGTTACAGTCCGCCCGGAGGAAGGGTTCCGCCTGGAGCGCCTCACTGTGACAGACCGCAGGGGCGGGTCGGTCAGGCTGACAGAGCGGGAGGAGAACGTATTTGCCTTCTCTATGCCCGGGGGAGAGGTGCGGGTGGAGGCGGTCTTTCTGCCCCTCCCGCCGCCCCCCTGGACCAACCCCTACCAGGATGTGACCAGAGATGCGTGGTACTATGACGCGGTCCGGTTTGTCTCTGAGGAGGGACTGATGGGCGGCTATGGAGACGGAAGGTTCGGTCCGGAGGACAGCCTCTCCCGGGGGCAGTTTGTCCAGATCCTCTACAACGGGGCTGGCCGGCCCGAGGTCTCGGGGAACATCTCCTTTTCCGATGTGCTCCCCGGCCAGTGGTACACCGAAGCGGTGACCTGGGCCGCAGCGGAGGGAATTGCCGGCGGATACGGCGATGGGCGCTTTGGCCCGGAGGACGCAATCACGCGGGAGCAGCTGGCTGTGATGCTCTGGCGGTATGCGGGCTGCCCTGCTCCGCCCAATCTGCTGCTGCCCTTCCACGATATGGATATGGCCAGCGGCTACGGGCTGGATGCTCTGCGCTGGGCAGTGAAGTGCGGCATCATCAGCGGAGTCGGCGGGGGCCGGCTGGACCCGGGAGGAGCGGCGGCCCGGGGACAGGCGGCACAGATGCTGAAGCAGTTTTGGGAGCAGGATCGCAGCAGCGATGAAAAAAGCTCTTGACAACGGACCGGGATATGGGATATAATCAGCCCCAGACAACTGAATAGCCTTATCAAGAGCGGTGGAGGGAACGGCCCGATGAAGCCCGGCAACCTGCGTATACACGCAAGGTGCTAAATCCGGCGGTAGTGTATCGAAAGATGAGGGTGCAACCACATATAACGCTCCGCCTGAACCGGCGGGGCGTTTTTGCGCTCCCAAAAAAGAAAGGAGAAACATTATGGCAAAGAGACTGTTTACATCCGAATCCGTTACCGAGGGACATCCCGACAAAATCTGCGACCAGATTTCCGACGCAGTGCTGGACGCCATCATTGCCAAGGACCCCCAGGCCCGCGTGGCCTGCGAGACGACGGCCACCACAGGCCTCATCCATGTGATGGGGGAGATCACCACCTCC
>JAAVYL010000013.1 GCA_022791075.1 Lawsonibacter sp.
CGCCAGGCCCGGGATTATCTGGTCTACTTCATCACGGTGGTCATGGCCGCCGCCCTGCTCTACTCCTTCAACGCCCTGACCTTCTCCCGGGAGATCAGCACCCTGTCCAAATCCATGGAGATGCTGCCTGTGATGATCGCCCTGGCCACAGTGGTTGTGGTGTGCGTCTTCGGCTGGCTGGTGGCCTACGCCACCCGGTTTATGCTCCTGCGCCGGGGCCGGGAGCTGGGCACCTATCTGCTCATCGGCCTGGAAAACAAACAGGTGGCCCAGCTGTTCTTCCGGGAAAACCTGGCCGTGGGGGGCTGCGCCCTGGTGATGGGGACGGTCCTGGGCGGACTGCTCTACCAGGCCTTCCGGGCCATGGCCCTGGCCCTGTTCAAGCTGCCCTACGCCTTTTCCTTCGGCTTCTCCCTCCCCGCCTTGGGGCTGACGGTAGTCTGCTTCGCTCTGATTTACCTCTTTGCCCTGCGCCGCAGCCGCAGGTATATCCGAAGGGCGAACATCCACGACCTGATCTACTCCGACCGGCTCAACGAGGGTGTGGTCATCCAGACGGGCAAAAAGCGCCGCTGGATGTTCGGGGCCTCCATCCTTTTGGGTGTTGCGGGAACCTGCCTGATGATGGTTCCGAACGCACTGGTGGCCGTTGTTGGGGCGGGGTGCCTGATCCTGTTTTTGTTCGGCTTTTTCCTCAGCTTCGCCTCCGGGGTGCCCGCCTTCTTTGATAAGCGGCCCGCCCGGAAATACAAGGGCCAGAACCTGCTGGTCTTCCGCACCCTCACCGCCAAGCTGGCCACCATGGGGGTGCTGATGGCCACCATCTCCATGATTTTCACTGCCACCCTCATCTCCGAGGGCTCCGGACTGGTGTTCCGTGGGCTATTCCTGGGCCGGGCGGCGGAGGATACCTGCTTCGACCTCTACATCGGCATGGAGGGCAAGGACCGGGACTACTCCCTCTACCAGGACTACATCGGAGCGCACATCCCAGTGGAGCAGTCAGTCTCCTATCAGGTCTGCTACAGTGGCAACGCCCAGGTGCAGGATTATATCGAGACCCAGACCGCCTACTACAACTACGGCTATGAACAGGACCCCGTCCTGCGTTGGAGCGACTACGCCGCCCTGCGGTCCATCGCGGGCTACCGGGCTGTGGAGCTTCCGGAGGGGCAGTACCTCATCCACTGCATGACCTACCTGGAGGGTCCTCTGAAAGCCTACAAAGAGCCCCTCACCCTGGGGGGCGTCGCCCTCCAGCCGGGAGGTCTCTATACCGAGCCTCTCTCCCAGGGCTCCGAGAACGGACGGGGGTATATCCTGGTGGTCCCCGACGAGGCCGCGGAGGGCCTGTCCGTCCACCACCAGGCCTACGCCGCCAAAACGGCGGAGCCTGTGCCCTATGAGGACTACTACAACCTGACCGTAGTGATGGACAAGATCTGGGAGGGCACCGGCTTCGGAGACCAAATCACCACCCGTGTCCAGGAGGAGGCGGAGGTGGCCTCCCAGACCGCCCTGTGCGTCTTCCCCCTGTACTACCTGGCCCTGTCGCTGACCATGACCGCCGCCACCATCCTCACCATTCAGCAGCTCAGCGAGACCCAGCGGTACCGGCGGCAGTTCACCCTCCTCCAGAAGCTGGGCATGGGCCGCCGGGAGATGTCCAAGGCCCTGCGCACCCAGTTTACCATCTACTACACCCTGCCCGCCGTCCCTCCGGTGCTCATCGGCGCGCCCTTTATCCTCCACCTGGCCCACACCCCGGAGCCCGGGGTAATGGTGGGGGCCTCCAGCCCGGCGGTCATCCTCTGCACCGCCCTGGCCGTCTTTTTCCTCATCTACGCCGTCTATATCCTTCTGGCCTACACCAGTCTGAAGCGGAATGTCCTGCCCGCCTGAGCCACCCTTCACGCCGCATACAGAGAAACACCGCCAAACTCTCAGCAGAGAGCTGGCGGTGTTCCGCTTGTTCAGGATAAATCAGTCATCCCACTCCGACTCATGCTCCAGCACGGCTCCGGTAACGCCGTCGATGGTGTACTCGTACTCCATACCTCCAGACTTAAACTCCACCTTATACTCCAGCCAGCCGTCATCCCAGTCCCGCTCCACCTTCATCTTGGTGGTCTGGCTCTCGGCCACCCCCGCGTGACTCAGTGCCGCAGCCTTGGCCGCGGCCGGGCCAATGTCGCTGAAGGAGGCGTCTGTGCCGGTCCCGCTGGCTGCTCCGGCTCCTCCGTAAGGGGAATCGTTGTGGTGTGTCCCCTCCTGGTACAGATGATGCTCCAGCTCATGCTTCAGGACGGAACAGGAATGTCCGTCAATGGTGTAGTCATACTCGGTACTCCCGCACCAGAATTCCACATCGTACTCCAGCCGGCCGTCATCCCACTCCCGTTCAACCTTTACGCCGGTGACCTGACTCTCGGTGAGACCGGCGTGGTTCAGCGCAGCCTGCTTGGCAGCATCCTGCCCCACGTCCTGCTGGTCCTGCGCGCCGGAGGAGGGCGTCTGCGGAACGTTTTTGTCGGGGGACACCGGAGTATCAGGGAACACCGGAGTATCCACACCTGACGTCGGAGGGGGGGTGACCGTCTGTCCGCCTCCGCCGGGCGTATTATTCAAAAGATCCTTCTGCCCGCTGAGCACCGCTCCGGTAAAGGCGTCCACAATATAATCAAACTCGCCCCAGGCGGTTTTCAGCTCCACCTCGTAGTGTGGGGGATTTTTGTCCAGCTCCGGGTCCACATCGGCAACAACGGAATCGAGAGCCAATGTACCCGAGTACTCATAGGCCGCGATGGCGGCGGCATCCTTCCCGATTGGGATGCGCTTTTCCCCCGCCTTCAGCAGGTCATTCAGCTCCTCCACGGACAGGGCGGCCAGCTTATCAAAGGCATCGGTGTTGTCGGCGGCAATGGTGCCGTTCATCTCCATGACCTTACGCACCAGCGCCGCCTTTCCGGCAGACAGGCCGCTGTCATAGGGGGTATTGTTCAGGGCGGGGGCATCCATGGTAAGCACCTGGCTCAGCACCGATGTGCCCGGGGCCTGAGCCTGAAGCACTCCGTCCACTGAGGCCACCAACTCCTGCTGGAGCCGCTGTGCCCTCTCCTGATCCTTATCCTCCACTGAGATGAGGATGGCGGAGGAGATGCTGTCCATATAGCCGGCCTGCACCAGAGCCCCTACGATGGCGTTTACCGCCACATCCAGCTTGGTGCCCTTCAGATCGTCTCCGCCCCCCATGGAAAAGAGCACCGCAGCCGCCTCCTCATTGAGGGCAGTGCAGGAGATGACCCGCTCTCCCCGGTTGACTCTCAGCTCAATGCTGGGGTTGACGTCCAGAGACACCACTGAGGCCACAGCACAGCTCTGGTAGTACGCCAGCCCCCCTCCTCCGGTTCCCAGAAGTACCAGCGCCGCGCAGGCGGCGGCCAGCCAGCGCCCCCAATGCTTTTTCGATTTCGCCGGTACCATCTCAATGACATTTTCCTGGAGATCCACAATATTATTCCTGCTTTTCATTTCCATCACGCTCCCGTTCTGTGTACCGCAGCGGGAGAGAATGGCATCCAAATCGTTGGGAGCGGTCTGTTCCACTGCGTGGGCCAGCCGCTGTTCCAATTCCCGGTTGTTCATTGGTCCCTCTCTCCTTTCATCAGGCCTCGTAATTTTTTCAGCCCGCGGTGATATTTTGACAGGACTGTGGACAGCGGCAGCTCCAGCAGCCCGGCGATTTCCCGGTGCTTCAGACCTGTGACCGCGTGGAGCAGGACAATCCTCCGCTCCTCCGCCTCCAGCCGGGCCAGAGCCTGCTGAAGGATCTGCCGGTCCTCCGGAGAGACCGCCGGCAGGCCGGCAGGAATGGCCTCCCACTCCTCCGGCTCCAGCCCGACCTGCCGGCCGCCTTGACGCAGCCGGGTCAGGGCCAGATTCCGGGCAATGGTGAGCAGCCAGGCCATGGGTGAGCCTTGGGCACGATAGCCCGGAGCGTTTTCCCACACCCGGACAAACACGTCCTGAGACACGTCCTGAGCTTCCTGGACATCATGGAGCAGAGACAGGGACAGCGCGTACACTGCGCCGCGGGTCCGGGTATACAACAGACCAAAGGCCTCCCGGTCCCCGGTCCCTGTCAGGAGCAGCAGGTTCTCCAGCTCCCTGCGCCCGCTCCCCTCTTCTGTTGTCTGGACGCCTAACGCAACCAGCATAGTCCATTTCTCCTGTCACAATAGAAACGCACGAGCAAGACATTTTATTGCGCGCTCCTCAAAAAAATTTTCACCTCCATTATATTGCGCTGTTTCCCAGAACGCAAGCAAAAATCCCGCTGTCAGCCCATGACAACGGGATTTCTTTTCTGCTCAGCCCTCCGGGCGGATGCTGGCCTTCTCCAGCCGTTCCCGCAGCACAGGACCTAACAGGACAGCCAGAAGGATTTTGATCAGATCAAAGGGGATGAAGGGGAGGACGCACCACCGCGCCGCATAGGCCAGGTCATTGCCGGACAGAAGGCAGAACCACACCGTGCCAAAAATATACAGAACAGCAGTAGCTGCCGCCATACCCAAAAACTGAAGCGCCCGGCTTTCGGAGGCCAGTCGGATGGCCAGGCCGGCCAGCACCACCATTGGGATATATCCCAAAATATATCCCCCCGTTGGGCCCATCAGCACACCCAGACCAGCCTGAAATTTGCTGAACACTGGCATACCCACCATCCCCAGCAGAATATATACAAGGGTGGCCAAAGAGGCCCCCTTCCAGCCCAGAATATAAGGTGAAAAATAGAGTGCCAGCGTGCAAAGCGTGATGGAGATTGGTCCCACAGGAATGGCAAAGGGGCTAACCGCCGCAATAACTGCCGCCATCACCGCTGCCATTGCCAGGTGATATACATTATATTTCGTTTTTCTCCCCATAAAAAGAAACATATTTTCTATCCTCGTAAACATTTGTTTTACTGGAGTATACTACTGCTCCCCTCATTTGTCAACCTGTTTTTATATTGGTCTACAAACTTATCCTCCGCTCAAAATTTAGAGAATTTTAATTTTTCCTTCAGCACATTTTAGAACTTCTCTGCTATGCTGTTAGCAGAATAAGAAAACGTTTCAAAACAGCTGGCTGTTTTGCGCCGGTAGCTGGATGGAGGAGGAATTCCTATGGCCGAACGCACCATTTACATTCTGCTGACCCGGTCGGGCACCTGGTTCTCCCGACTGATTCACTTTGCCACCCGTGACAGCTATACCCACGCCTCCATCGGCTTGGACGGACCCAGCGGCCCCTTTTACAGCTTTGCCCGGAAGTACCGCTATCTGGCCCTGCCCGCCGGATTGGTGGAGGAACAGGTCACTGTCCACAGGCGGGCAGTCCCCTGCTGTCTGTACGCGCTGAATGTGAGCGAGGAGACTTACTTCCGTCTGCGCAGGCAGCTGCGCTCTATGTACGCCCAGCGGGAGGAGTACCATTACAGTGTGCTGGGCGCCTTTGCCTGCTATTTTAACTGCTCCCTCCAGCGCCGGCACCATTACTTCTGCTCCCAATTCGTTGCCGGGCTGCTGGAGAGCTGCGGCGCCGTGGAACTGCCCAAGCCCCCAACCCTGCTGCGCCCCGCAGACCTGTGTCAGCTCAAGAATCTGCGCCCTGTCCACCAGGGCCCGCTGGAGGGAATTCTGACCCAGACTGCCGCCTGAAAAATTTTTCCTTGAATTTAAAAAAAGGGCTTGACTTTTCTGCCTGTTCTGCTATAATACCACTTGTCGCCGCGAGTGTAGCTCATCTGGTAGAGCGCCACCTTGCCAAGGTGGAGGTAGCGAGTTCGAGCCTCGTCACTCGCTCCAAAGTGAAAATCACGAATGCCGCAGGTATATTTAACCTGCGGCATTCGTGATTTTTGGAACTTAGACTCCCAGTAATTCCATGGAACCGGCGTACGGAGGGAGGTGCCAAACTCCTTTGCACTCCCCTCCATCCGGGGTCACCTCTCTTTTCCAAACTCTGTCCTGAAATAGTGCACCATAACACCGGCGGACAGCAGAAAGGCCAGCAGGTCAGCAGCTGCCTGGGTCATTTCCAGACCAGACAGGCCCAGCCGGGCTGACATAAGGTAGACCAGGGGGATATAAAGCCCCTGGCGGCAGATAGCCAGCAGAACCGCACGCCAGGATTTGCCCAGGGACTGGAAAAACATGTTGGCAAAGACCAGCACTGCCCCCAGCGGGAGCGTACAGCATTGATATCGGAAGGCCCGCGTGCCGATGGCAATCACCATGGCGTCGTCCCGGCGGAACAGGGTGACGATGTGGGGAGCCAGCAGAAAACCCGCCGCCGCACATATTGTGAGGATCACCGTGCAGGCCTTTACCGAAAACCACACTGCCTCCTTCACCCGGTCCAGCCGCCCGGCACCATAGTTGTAGCCCAGCACGGGCTGGAACCCCTGACCAAAGCCGATGACGATGGACTGAATCACCATAAACACCTTGGTGACAATGGACAGGGCGGCCACTGCCGCATCGCCATAGAGCTTGGCATTGTAATTCAGCGCCATTGTGGCAACCGACAGCACTCCCTGGCGGAAAAAGGAGGGCATCCCCTGTTTCATAATCGCCAGATAGGTTCTGGGCACACGGGAAATACAGGTGGGTGTGACCCGCAGTCCGCTCTTTCCCAGCAGAAAAAACGAGGACAGGATACTCAGACTGACACACTGGCTGAGCAGAGTTGCCGCTCCAGCCCCTCCAATGCCCATTTTAAACAGGAAGATGAACACAGGATCCAATACGATGTTCAGCACCCCTCCGGTTGCCAGTCCAAAGACCGCCAGACTGGCCTTCCCCTGCCAGCGCAGCAGGTTATTCAGCGTGAAGGACAAGATCATCACCGGCGCGCCCAGCACGATGTAGAAAGCATAGTCCAGGGCGTAGGGATAAATGGTCGCCGTACTGCCCAGCAGCCACATCAGCTCTTCCCGCTGCCAATAGCCCAAAGCGGCCATTGCCAGGCCCAGAACCAGGGCTGTGGCCACGCCGGTTGAGGCGTAGACGTCGGCCTCCTCTCCCCTGTCCTGGCCCAGCAGCCGGGAGGCAATGGAACCCGAGCCCATACCCACTGTGAAGCCCACTGCCTGGATGATGGCCATAAGGGAGAACACCACCCCAACCGCCCCCGAGGCGCTGGTATTCAGCTGAGAGACGAAGTAGGTGTCCGCCATATTGTAAATGGAGGTAACCAACATACTGACGATGGTTGGCGCGGCCAGAGCGGGAACCAGCTCTCTGATCGGGGTCTCCAGCATCCTCTGCCGCTGGTCTATTGGTTCCTTGGGGTGGCTCTGATAAAAATGAGGCATTTCTCTCTCCCTTTCCGCCTTTTCCAATGCTATATACCCTTTTTAGCTCTGCCTTGCTTCAATCACAAGGGAGCCAAGGGTTTAATTGTAATATTTCTCCGGCCAGGTGTACATGGATATCCCGCCCAGCTCGCCGCATTCGATGAACTGAGGGGCCAGGGCCTGGATATCATACCGGTGGGCCACCTCGGTATCGATATACAGGCAGCACAGCCGCTTCATGGTGGAGATCACCTCCACCCCGGTGAGGTCCGGATTGCCATACAGCTCCAGAATATGGGTCCGGCAGAACTCCAGGCCGCTGATATCTCCCAGGCCGGTATAGCTCAAGTCCAGCATCCCCAGCCGCTTGCACTTGCGCAGGCAGTCCAGGGCCCCCGGCTCCAGGGGATTGCCCCTCAGGTCCAGGTCGTGCAGGCTGGTCATGCCCCGCAGGGGCTCCAGGCTGGTGATTTTGTTGCCGGTGACCCGGAGCTTGGCCAGCCCGCTCAGCCCCGCCAGGGGAGACAGGTCGGAGATCAGGTTGAAGGGGAGGGACAGCTCCTTCAGCCCTGTCAGGGAGGCCAGAGGGGTCAGGTCCTCGATATCGTTGTCCCACAGGTCCAGCCCCCGCAGGCCGGTGAGGCCCTCCACGAAGGACAGGTCCCGGATACCCACGCCGCGGGCCTGGAACTCCTTGCCCCGCAGCTCCTTGGCTGTCTTGAGCAGAAACCGCTGGTGATCGGACAGGGTGTCCCGGTCCAGGGCATCGTACTCCCGGACCAGACGGCCCAGCAGGCGCATCTCCTCCGGGTCCTCCCAATAGACCCGGTCCAGTTCCTCGCCCAAGGACTCCCGCAGCTCCCGGGGCAGATCCTTGTCCACCCCCGGCCGGGGCCTGCCCCACTTCCACCTGGGGGAGGCCTGAGCCGCCCGCAGCTTTTTCAGAGCCGCGCTCTGCTCCTGGGGCAGGGGGCGCAGGGTGTCCTCGATCCGGTTTTTCACCCAGCCGGCCCACACGTCCGGGCTGGGACCCACATAGACAAAGTCGTCCTTCGGCTCCTCCTTGGGCAGCTCGCCCTCCTTGGGGATGGGCTTGCGGTGCCGGTCCAGCCATCGCTGGCACTTTTTGGCGGGCTCCTCCTTCCAGATGGGGCCGATGGACAGCAGGTCCAGCAGGACCTTCAGCACCGGCGCGGGGTCCTCCATCCCGGTGAAGCAGTAGCGGATGTACTCGGGCAGC
>JAAVYL010000121.1 GCA_022791075.1 Lawsonibacter sp.
GCCCTGCTCCACCCTCTGGTGGACTCCAAGGGCAACTTCGGCAAGGTGTACTCCCGGGATATGGCCTGGGCGGCCAGCCGCTACACCGAGGCCCGGCTGGACTCCATCTGTGCCGAGCTCTTCCGGGACATCGACCAGGATACCGTGGACTTTGTGGACAACTACGACGGTAAGATGAAGGAGCCCACCCTGCTCCCCACCACCTTCCCCAATGTACTGGTCTCGGCCAACAAGGGCATCGCCGTGGGGATGGCCAGCGACCTGTGCGGCTTCAACCTGGGGGAGGTGTGCGACACCACCATCGCCTTCCTCAAGGACCCGGAGCACGACATTATGACCACCCTCAAGGCCCCCGACCTGCCCACAGGGGGGGAGCTGCTCTATGATGGAGCGGCTCTCTCCGAGATATACCGCACCGGCAGGGGCTCCTTTAAAATCCGGGCCCGATGGCGCTATGTGAAGACGGAAAACCTCATCGAGGTCTATGAGATCCCCTACTCCACCACCTCCGAGGCCATTCTGGACAAGGTAACCGAGCTTCTGAAGGCCGGAAAGCTGAAGGAAATCTCCGACATGCGGGACGAGACCGACCTGTCCGGCCTGAAGCTCACCATCGACCTGAAGCGGGGCTCCGACCCGGACAAGGTGATGGCCAGGCTCTTCCGGCTCACCCCCCTGCTGGACAGCCAGTCCTGCAACTTCAACATTCTTATTGCCGGAATGCCCAAAGTGATGGGAATCCGGGAGATTCTGACGGAGTGGACCGCCTGGCGGATGGAGTCTGTACGCCGGCGGGTGTATTTCTCCATGAACAAAAAGAAGGAGAAGCTCCACCTGCTGAAGGGCCTGCGGCGCATCCTGCTGGATATTGACCGGGCCATCCAGATCATCCGGGACACCGAGGAGGACGCGGAGGTCATTCCCAACCTGATGATCGGCTTCGGCATCGACCAGGTCCAGGCGGAGTATGTGGCGGACATCCGGCTGCGCAACATCAACAAGGAGTATATCCTCAAGCGCACCCAGGAGGTGGACGCGCTCCAGGACGAAATTGCCGACCTGGAGGATATTGTAAACTCTCCCAAACGCATCCGCAAAATCATTGTGGATGAGCTGACCGAGGTGAAGAAGAAATACGCCCAGCCCCGGCGCACCCAGATTGTCTATGACCATATGGATGAGCCGGTGATGGCTGTGGAGGACGACACCCCTGATTACCCCGTCCACCTTTTCTTCTCCCGGGAGGGATATCTGAAAAAGATCACCCCTCAGTCCCTGCGGATGGCCAGTGAGCAGAAGTATAAGGAGGGAGACGCCCCCTGCCTGCAGTGGGAGGCCTCCAACAAGGATGAGCTGCTGGTCTTTACCGACAAGCAGCAGTGCTATAAAACCCGGCTCTCCGATTTTGACGACACCAAGGCCAGCGCGCTGGGGGACTATCTGCCCTCCAAGCTGGCCATGGAACCGGAGGAGCGGGCTCTGTGGGCCTGCATCCCCGGGGATTACACCGGCCATCTGCTGTTTTTCTTTGAGAACGGCAAGGCCGCCCGGGTGGAGCTGTCCGCCTATCAGACCCAAACCCGGCGCAAAAAGCTCACCGGCGCCTATTCTGACAAGGCCGCCCTGGTCGCCGCCTTTCTCCTCCGGGAGGATTTTGAGGCGGCGGTCATCTCCACGGAGGGGCGGTGTGTGGTCTTCCACACCGCCAGCCTCAGCCCCAAGTCCACCCGGAATACCCAGGGCGTCAATGTGATGACCCTGAAGCCCAAATACAAGGTGGAAAAGGTCCTGCCGCTGGACCGTACCAGCATTACCAATACCGCTCGTTACCGGGCCCGCTCCCTGCCTGTTGCCGGTACGCTCCTGAAGGAGGAGGACCGGGGAGAGGAGCAGATGACGCTGCTGTAAGGAGAACCCTCTATGACAAAACACAACTCCTCCCGCGTGGTGCGGGATTACATCTGGATCACCCTGGGATCGGTGATCTACTCTCTCAGCTTCGATTTGTTCTATGTCCCCAACCAGATCGGCTTTGGCGGCCTCACCGCCCTGGGCATGATTTTAAACTATTTTGTTCCCGGACTGCCCATCGGCATGGTGGTGCTGGTCCTGAATATCCCTATTTTTATTCTGGGCTGGAAATTCCTGGGGGGACACACGCTGATCTCCTCGCTCTTTGCCATGGCGGCCACCTCTGTTCTGGTGGACCTGATTGCCGTTTTATACGCCTTCCCGGCCATGGACCCCATGCTGGCCTCCGTCTTTGGAGGCGTGACTCTGGGCGTGGCTTTGGGCATGATTTTCTCCAAGGGAGCCACCACTGGAGGCACCGACCTCATCGCCCGGCTGCTCAAGCTGCCCTTCGCCTGGCTGCCTGTGGGCAAGCTGCTGCTGGTGGTGGACCTGTCTATGCTGCTGGCGGTATCCGTCGCCTTTCAGAGTCTGGAGAGCGGCATGTACGGCGCCATTGCACTGTATATCTCCACGATTGTCATGGACTGGGTGCTCTATGGCCTGGACCAGTCCAAGGTAGCTTACATTGTCACCTCCAACCCCCGGCCTATGGCTGCGGAGATCGACAAGCAGCTGGACCGGGGCACCACCTTCCTCCACGGGGAGGGCAGCTTTTCCCGCCAGGACAAGCTGGTGCTCATGTGTGCCTTCAAGCAGCGGCAGATCGTGCCCCTGAAGGCACTGGTGCATGAGATGGACCCGGAGGCCTTCATCATCGTTTGCAACGCACACGAGGTTCTGGGCCAGGGCTTCAGAAGGTATCAGAAAAATGACCTGTAGGGGCGGCCACCCCACCCCGCAACTGAGAGGAGATGCCTGTGAAACGACGACTGCTTGGCCTGATAACCGCACTTCTCCTGCTGCTCACAGGCTGCTCCGCCCTGCTGGAGCGGGAGTACTCCCATGTCACCTCTCACAACACTGCTCCAACCGTTGAGGGGGACTCCTCCACCCTGCGGGCTGACAGCTATCAGGAGCTGGTCAACGCCCTGGTCTATTTGGTCAGCACCGGAGCGGAGGAGGGCACCATCCGGCTGTATGCCGACACAGAGAATGTGGAGACCTTTCTGTCCGACGCCTGCCTGGAGGTGGTGCAGGAGGACCCTCTGGGCGCCTACTGCGTGGAATTTATCACCTACCGCGTGGACCCGGTTGTCACCTATTCCCAGGCCGACGTACACATCACCTACCGCCGCACCCGGGAGCAGGTGGCCGCCATTGTCCAGGCCACAGGAGTCACTGCCATCCGCAGCGAATTGGGCTCCGCCCTCTCCTCCTTCGCGCCGGAGCGCACCCTGCGCATCCGGTACTTTGAGGAGGATGAGGCGTTTATCCAGGAGCTGGCCCGCCAGGCATACTACGACGCCCCCGCCTGTGCCCTGGGAATGCCGAAAATTTCCGTCTCCCTCTACCCCGGCAGCGGAAGGCAGCGCATTGTAGAAATTCTCCTCAACTACCCCCTGGACCGGGCGGAGCTGGAGGAGCGGCAGGCCGTTTTGGCTGCGGCACTGGAGGACTTGGCCGGGGAGCTGTCCGGCCAGACCGGAGACGCCCTGCTGCTGAATGCCGCCCAGGTCCTGCTGGACACAGGGGACTATGACCCCCAGGGCGGTTCCACCGCCTACGACCTCTTTGAGCGGGGCTCCGCAGACAGCGAGGGGCTTGCCCTGGCCTTTGCCGCCCTGTGCCAGCAGCTGGAGCTGCACTGCCAGGTGGCCCAGGGCACACTGGAGGATGAGCCCCACTTCTGGACCGTGGTACAGACCGGAGAGGGCTGGCGGCACCTGGACCTGTCCGCCGGAGTGGAGGGGGAGCTCCCCCTGTATACCGACCTTCAGCTGCGGGAGCTGGGCTATGAGTGGGAGGACAGCTCCCTGCCCTCCTGCGTCTGAAGCAATCTGATTTTGACGGCTGCGCCGGGGTCTGTTGTCGAATTTTTCATTTTTCTTTCCAAATTCTTACTCTTTTGTTACAGCCCTTGTCAAGGCAGAAAAATTTGGGTATAATATGCTTTGTTTACCCCTTCATCTTAACCGGTTCCGGAAAGGAGACTCCTCCATGAAACGATACAGACGATGGGCTGCCGCCCTGCTGGCCGCCGCAATAACAGCTGCCGCCTCCCTCCCGCTCAGCCTTGCCGCCCCCGCCCCAACCCCCTTTGCGGAATTCCGCATTGACGCTGCGGGGATGGACTTCCCTGAGCACACCATCTCAGTTGACATCTACCGCCGGGATGACAGCGGACTGTTCCAGGTGGACAACAGGCTGGAGTACACCTGCAGGCTGAACCGCGCCACCCGGGACGCCGGCTTTTTCATTCAGGCCCAGGCAGACGGGGTCTGGGTGACAGTAGATTACCTGACAGACGTCAACAACGACGGAGTATATGAGCTTTTGGAGGACACCGATGCTCCCGTCTGGGATGTGATGGACCTCCACGGCGCACTGCTGACGGACACCGTCGGCCCCGCCCTGGAACAGGGGCAGACCTACATTCTCTCCCCCGACCAGCTGATTGCCCGCAGCCGGTGCGCTGTCCAGGACCGGGCCGCCGATGGCCCCTGCGCGCTGGAAGCGGCCCGGGAGGGTGCGGCTCAGCAGGAGTTTCCCCTGTGCATGATCAAGCTACACCGCACCGATCCCGCTGACGCAGTGAGCTATGAGCAGACCTACTATCTGCAAATTTATGACGATATCCTCCTCCCTCTGGACGTTTCCCCCGCCGACTGGTACTTTGATGCTGTGGAGTTTGTCCTGTCCAAGGGCTATTTCTCCGGCACAACCGAGGGACTGTTCCTCCCCGCCGGCCAGCTCCCCCGGGCCCAGCTGGCACAGGTTCTGTGGTCTATGGCCGGCAGGCCGGAAGCAGCGGGCGCTCACTTCTCTGATGTGTCTCCGGAGGACTGGTATTACCAGGCCGTATCCTGGTGCCAGCAGGAGCGTCTCATTGCCGGATACACCGCTGACATCTTCGCGCCGGCGGACCTGCTCTCCCGGGAGCAGATGTACTCTATTTTGTACCGGTACGCCAGGTACACCGGAGCACCGGCAGCGACCGGCGCTGACCTGTCCCGGTTTGCGGATATGGACCAGGTCTCCTCCTGGGCTGTGGAGAGCATCCAGTGGGCGTCGGCCAACGGCCTGCTCTCCGGTGACGCCAATCTCCTTCAGCCCCAGACCACTGTCTGCCGGGCGGAGCTGGCCGTGGCGCTGTACTACTATGCACTGAATGCGGGACTGAACCGCTGAACCGCTTTCTGCGATGTCCGGAGGCCGGCTGGCCTCCGGACACTTTTTTGTCTGTTCCCCGGTTTAAAGGCTGGAATATTTGTCCAAACTACCCATAGAATGTATTAAGCAACTATGAGATTTCAGAAAGGAGCGGACAGATAATGGCCCAGACCGCAAAAAAGCTCTCCTCCCGGCAGGGCAGCGCCGCACAGGAGGAACGCCGGGAGCTGCTCAGCTCCCTGTCCCACACCCGCACCCTCATCAACCAGGCCTACGGCGGCTTCAACACCGCCAGCGACAGCGACCTGATCGAGTCCTACGTCTTTGAAATCAACTCCCTCCAGGCCCGATACAACTACCTGCTGCGTCGGGTGAAGGAATTGGAGGGCGCCACATGACCCCACTGCCCGGCTACGTCGCCTGGTGCCTGGCCGGACTGCTGCTGTGCGCGGCGCTGCTCCTGCTGCGCCGGCCGGCGGCCCGGCTGCTCTGGCTGGCTCTGCGCTCCTCTGTGGGGCTGGCTGTGCTGGCCCTGCTCTCCCAAGCCAGCCAGTTTACCGGAATCAATCTGGGCGTTAACCTCATCAACGCCCTGGTGCTGGGCCTCCTGGGCGCTCCAGGCTTCGGCCTGCTGCTGATGCTTCAGTGGGCGCTTCGCTGAATCCCTACATAGCTGCACACCAAGGGGAAAAGATATTTAAAAAATATTTTTAAAAACAGTTGCTTTTCCAGAAAAACTGTGTTATGATACCAGATGCGTTTACAAGAATATCCTCAAGCAGAAAGAGGTGAAGATAACATGAAAGAAGGCCTCCACCCCAACTACCAACGGACCACCATCCGGTGCGCCTGCGGCAATGTGATTGAGACCGGCTCCACTAAAAAGGACATCCGCGTAGAAGTTTGCTCCAAGTGTCACCCCTTCTACACCGGCAAGCAGAAAATGGTGGATACCGGCGGCCGTGTCAGCCGCTTTAACAAGAAGTTTGGTCTTGACAAGTAAGCCCCTGTGTACAAAAGCCGCACCGTGTATTCGGTGCGGCTTTTTACGCATATACTGATTTTGAATTGATGATTTAGGAGGAATACTGCCATGCGCAAGATTGATCCCAAAACTCTGGACAAGAACGTCTTTTCCACTATCGGAGACCAGTGGATGCTCATCACCGCCGGGACGGCTGAAGCCTGCAATACCATGACCGCCTCCTGGGGCGGGCTGGGCGTCTTCTGGGGCGCCCCGGCGGCCACTTGCTATATTCGGCCCCAGCGGTACACCAAGGAATTTGTGGACCGGGAGGACTGCTTTACTCTGTCCTTCTTCGGGGAGGAGTACCGCAAGGCCCTCCAGCTGTGCGGCTCCAAAAGCGGCCGGGAGGTGGACAAGGTAAAAGAGTGCGGCTTCACCGTCCGGACCGCGGACTGCGGCGCCCCCTATTTTGAGGAGGCCGAGCTGGTTCTGGTCTGCCACAAGCGGTTTGCCCAGCCCATGAACCCGGACAATATCCCCCAGGAAATTAAAACAAAATGGTATCCTGAGAAGGATTATCACACTTTGTATATTGGAGAGATTGTGGAGGTTTTGGTGAAGGACTGATTTGCTCCCTTACTTGAAGAAATTTTTCTAGTGGATAAATACATCCAATATTCCCAGTTTTTACCTGATATAATGTATTTCAGTCAAAAATGGGAGTGTGTATCACTGTGAAAGAAAACAAAGATTATCGGTTGGAGCGGATCGTAAAACTTGAGGAAGCAGTAAAAATACTGCCTGTCAAATTACAAAATGCTCTTTTCTGGGCTGTGGAAAACTGTGAGGTGTTGCAGGAGATGGGCAGAAAATCAGAGATGACATTAGAGGAAATCGAAAGCGCAATGAAAGATGTGTGGGAGGAAGAAAGCTACGCGCTGTTAATGCTTCTCTGCATTACAAAAAGTATAAAAGAATCAAAAGAAAACGAGGAAATTTAACCTATATGCCAGATATTCAAGAGAAAGCACAATTTAACCGCGCCGTTCTGGTGGGGCTGAACGCGTTCAGTCTGAGCCGGGAGGAAAACGCAGACGAGGAGAGCATGGAGGAGCTGGCCGCCCTGCTGGAAACGGCGGGGGGGCAGTGCGCCGGGGTTGTGACCCAGTCCAAGGACAGCCCCGACCCCCGCACCTTTATCGGCGAGGGCAAGGTGGCCGAGGTGAAGGAGCTGGTCCAGGCCACAGACGCCGACCTGGTCATCTTCGACAA
>JAAVYL010000122.1 GCA_022791075.1 Lawsonibacter sp.
GATTGCCGTACAACACGACTTACTTCTCGCGGATCTGGTTTATATAGATGACGATGCAGTTGGTCTTGGAGATGGTCCCCGCCAGCTTGCGCAGGGCCTGGCTCATCAGCCGGGCCAGCAGGCCCACATGGCTGTCCCCCATATCGCCCTCGATCTCCGCCCGGGGGGTGAGGGCGGCTACAGAGTCCACCACCACCACGTCCAACGCGCCGGAGCGGACCAGGGCCTCACAGATCTCCAGGCCCTGCTCGCCGGTGTCAGGCTGAGAGATGAGCATGGAGTCGATGTCCACCCCCAGGGCCCGGGCGTAGCTGGGGTCCAGGGCGTGCTCCGCGTCGATGAAAGCCACCTCACCCCCCCGCTTCTGGGCCTCGGCCACAATGTGCAGGGCCAGGGTGGTCTTGCCGGAGGACTCGGGACCGTAAACTTCAATAATACGGCCCTTGGGCACACCGCCGATGCCCAGAGCAATATCCAGGGACAGGGAGCCGGTTGGAATGGAGTCCACCACCACGCCGGTGTTCTCCCCCAGACGCATAATAGAGCCCTTGCCGTAGGTCTTTTCAATCTGGGCCATGGCAGTCTCCAGCGCCTTTTTCTTGTCGGCAGCCGGCGAGGCTGGCTCGATCATGGGTTTCTTCTGTGCCATATCCATCATCCTTTCCCGCCGGCGGCTCAGCTCCCCCGGCCTCTTTCTGTCCCATATATTACTCTTTTGTCAGTCCGATAAACCGGACTTTTGTGCCTGATTCGCCCGGAGGTCTCTCAATTATTGACGGTCCCCTCCACCACCCGCCAGACGCCCTGGGTGTCAGGCAGGGTTTTGATATCCTCATAGCCGTTCTGTGCCAAAATATCCTCCACATCGGGGGCCTGCCCCATCCCCACCTCGAAGATAAGGGTGCCGCCCAAGCGCAGGGCGGATTTCCAGCGGGCGGCCACGGCCCGGTAAAAGTCCAGGCCGTCCTCCCCGCCGTCCAGCGCCATATGGGGCTCATAGTCCCGGACGGACATGTCCAGCCCCTGAATATCCCCCGAGGGGATATAGGGCGGGTTGCACACGATGGCGTCAAAGTCCCACAGGCTGGAGCTGGGATTTTCCAGCGCGTTGACACACAGGCAGGTCACCCTGGCGTTGAGTTCGTTGCGGCGGACGTTCTGCTTACACACCCGCAGGGCCCCCTCTGACAGCTCTCCCAGCACAACCCGGCACTCCGGGGCGTTGGCCGCCACTGCCAGCCCCACACAGCCGCTGCCGGCGCACAGGTCCAGCACCCGCGCCCCCTCGCCGGACTCCCTGGCCTTTAAAATTCCCCGCTCAGCCAGCAGCTCGGTATCCAGCCGGGGGATCAATACGTCCCGGGAAATATCCAGGGGGAGGCCGTAGAACTCCCACTCTCCGATGATGTACGCCACAGGCTCCCCCGCCAGGCGGCGCCGGACCAGCTCCTCCACCCGCCGTTCCAGCTCCCCCGAGACATACAGGGACATGTCCCGGTAAAACTGCTCCCGGTTCTTGTCGGCGGCGAAGCAGATAATCTCCCGGGCCTCCAGCTGGGCTGACTCCACCCCCGCCCGCTTCAGCCGGGCACGGGTATCCAGGAATAGATTGTTATAGGTGGTGGCCATGAAATCACCTTCCTGTTGTTTTTCGCTTCTGTTCCGGAGTGCGTCTCTTCCTCCGCAGAAACCGGAGGCTGTTCTACCACGCATCCTCGCCCTGCTTCTCAGGCAGGACCAGCTCCAGAGCCCTGATGCCCACCTCAATCATGGAGTCGTCGGGCTCAAAGGTGGTAAAATTTTGCAGCCACAGGCCGGGTGCGGTAAAAAACCGGGTAACAGGTCCGTCGTGGCGGCCGGCCCAGCGGTTAAACTCATAGCTGACGCCCACAATCAGGGGCAGCATGGCCAGATGGGCCAAAAAGCGCAAAAAGGGGTTGTACACAGGCCAGATGGCAAAGACAATCGTAGATACAATGATGGAGATGGCAATTACCATAAACAAAAAGCTTGTACCGCACCGGGGATGGTGCCGGGGCTGAACCCGCACATTCTCCACAGTCAGCGGCAGGCCGGCCTCATAGCAGAAGATGGTCTTGTGCTCCGCCCCGTGGTAAGAAAAGACGCGCTTCATCTCCCCCATCCGGGAGCACAAAGCCAGATAGGCCACAAAAATCAGGATTTTCAACACGCTCTCCGCCAAATTCCGCACCAGCATCGAGTCGGTGATCACCGTTACCGCTGTGCCCAGCAGGGTGGGCAGCAGGAAAAACAGGCCGATGGACATACACAGCCCCAAAATCACCGCCAGGGTGGTAAAAAAGGCTGTGGCCTTCTCGCTGCCCAGCTTGCTGCTGAGCCAATTTTCAAATTTGGAGGGCTCCTCTTCCTCCTCCCCGTCCTCGGGGAAAAATTCCGCGGAGTACATCAGGGCGGTCACCCCATTGTACATGGAATCAGCAAAGTTGACCACCCCCCGAATCAGGGGCCAGCCCAAAACGGGGTGTTTGTCCTTGATAAATTTCAGTTCCTTCTCCTGGATCTCCAGTTCGCCGTCCGGCTTGCGGACCACCACGGCCTGTTTTTTGGGGCCGCGCATCATAATACCCTCAATGAGGGCCTGTCCGCCGCACATGGTTTTAAATTTTGGGCATTCGCACTTTTGCTTGGACATTTAGGTTCTCCTTTGGCTGCCTCTCTGAGGCATCATTTCCCGGGGGCAGCGGCAGGCCGCCCCCACACACTATTCTATCAGATACGCCGCTAATTTTCAATCGGCAGACGGATAACGACCAAAAATCCGCCGCCCTCGGCGTTGCCCACATCCATTCGGCCCTCGTGGCGGGTGACAATCTCCTCACACACCGCCAAACCGATGCCGGAGCCCCGGGCCTTAGAGCTGCCCTTATAGAACTTGTTTTTCAGATAAGGCAGCTCCTCCTCCGGTGCGCCGGGCCCGTAGTCCCGGATGCGGATGACAGCCTCCTCCCCCTCCCGGAACAGGCTCACATGGATGCGATTGCCCGCCCCGCCATGCTTAGCGGCGTTGTCAAGCAGATTGCAGAACACCTGGCGCAGCCGCTCCGGGTCGCCGGAGATGGGCAGCATTTCCTCAGGTCCGTCGGTGTATTCCAGGGTAATGCCCTCCTTGCGGAAAAACTCCGTATAGGTGTACACCGCATCCTCCAGCTCAGCCTTCAGATCCAGCGGCTCCACGGACAGGGTAAACCGGCCGTCCTCCATGCGGGAGAACTCCAGCAGCTCCTCCACCATATTGCTCAGCCGCTTGGCCTCAGATACAATAATTCCCATGCCCTTACGCAGGTCTGTGGCGGAGCGGACCTCCCCATTCTGAATGGTTTCCGCCCAGCCAGTAATTGCGGTGAGGGGGGTGCGCAGCTCGTGGGAGACGGAGGAGATAAACTCGCTCTGCGTCTTCTCTGACTGCCGTATTTTCAGGGACATACTGTTGATCGCATCGGTGAGCTCGCCGATCTCGTCGTCATACTGCTTTTCAATCTGTACGCCGTAGCTCCCGTCGGCAATGACCCGGGCGATCTCGGTAATCCCGGCCAGGGGCTCCACAATGGAGCGGACGAAATACAGGTTGGAGAAATAGACCATGGCAAAGATAGCCAGTCCGATGGCGGCAATCACCGTCATGGCAAAGGTAAACTGCCGGTCGATGTCCGACAGGGAGGTGACATAGCGGATCACCCCCACCACGTCTCCCTGGTAGATCACCGGGCTGGAGGCGGCCAGAATCCGCTCCCCGGTGTCCGGGTCCCGTCCTCTCCAGGAGCCGGCAGCCCGCTCGTTCAGCGCCTTCTGGATATCCGGAGTGCTGGGGGTGCTGCCCGCCGTCAGGTCATTGCCTGAGTAGAGCACCGCCCCTGTGGTGTCCAGGAACTGCAGCTCCAGCCGCCCCTTGTCCTCATAGCTGCTCACCGTCTGCTGGGCTGCCGCCCGGTAATCGGTGCGGGTATATACCCGGAAACCGTTGGCCGAGGAGGCGGCCTTCCGCTCCAGGTCATCCGCCGTCCCGTCATAGTAGTAGCTCCACAGCATGGCGGCAAAGGCTCCCACAGCCAGCGCCAGAATCAGCAGCACAATGGCCACGCTGTTCAGCAGCCACCGCCGCCGGATTCCCCGGATCTTCACCTGGTCCTGTAGCTTTGTGGGCTTGGCCACTGTGGTTCACCTGCCTTTCCTCAGACTCCTTTTCATAAGGAGCCCCTCTAGCTCCCCCACTTATAGCCGTAGCCCCAGACGGTATTGACAAACGTGGGCTTCTGGGCGTTGTCCTCAATCTTGATGCGCAGACGGCGGATGTTCACGTCTACGATCTTCAACTCACCAAAGTAGTCCTTACCCCAGACGGTATCCAGAATTTCCTCCCGGGACAGGGCCTTGCCCGGGTTCTCCATAAACAGCTTGACGATGGAGTATTCCACCTGGGTCAGCTTTACCCGCTGGCCGTTCTTCTCCAGGGTGCGGTTTCGGGTGTTGAGCAGAAACGGCGGGTCGCTGATCTCGTCGGGGGAGAGGGGGGCCTCATCGCCGCCGGTGCGGCGGAAGAGGGCGTCCACCCGGGCGGTGAGCTCGGCGGGCGAAAAGGGCTTTGTCACATAGTCGTCCGCGCCGGTCATCAGGCCGGTGACCTTATCCATCTCCTGGGTCCGGGCGGTGAGCATAATAATGCCGATCTTATTGTCCATAGCCCGCAGGCGGCGGCAGACCTCAAAGCCGTCGATGCCGGGAAGCATGATATCCAGCAGGGCAACCTTGATATCCGGATTGCTCCGCACAGCCTCCAGGGCCTCCTCGCCGGTCCCCGCCTCCACAGTCTGATAGCCCGCCCGCTTCAGGTTGATCACCACAAAGCTGCGGATATTTTCCTCATCTTCCAGAACCAAAATCTTTCGCATGGGTCTCCCCCGTTTCACTACTCATTATACCAGCTTCTTTGAATCGTATTAAACCGCTCCAGCAGGTCCATCTCCTTCAGCCCGCTGTTCCAGCTGTCCTCATGGAAGCGGGCGGCATAGGTCGCATTTTCTTCCTCTCTGAGAATCATCCAGCCGTCCTCCTCCGCAACCGAGCTGCGGCTGCTGGACATGCGGTAAATGCTGAGGAAGGGCACCGGCTCCTGCTCCTCCCCACGCCAGTGGGAGAAGACCACCTCCCGGCGGCCGGTGACCTGATCGTTGCGGGAGATTGTAATCTGGTCCCGCCAGCTCTCAGGAATTTCCAAATACCAGCCGTCGCTCACATTGTGATAGGTGGTTAGCACATGGTTGCGCCGCCCCCGCTCATCATACTGCGCCCAGTCAATGAGCCAGAAGTTGCTGGAGGTGCTCTCCCCATAGCTGGGCAGGGCATAGGGAGCGGGCAGCTCTGCCACCACGTCCCGGTTGATGTCTGTGGGGTTGACCTCAGTATAGCCCTGGAGAATCTCCCGGCTGACGCCGGTGCTGTCCAGCGCCACATTGGTCATCTCCCCATCCACAAAGGCCACCACATCAATGGCCCGCCGGCCGTCGGCCAGGGTGCTGGTCACATAGAGGGCTGGCTGGTCATACCCCCCGGCCAGATAGTTGACGCGGATGCGGTTCAGGGCGGAGATGCCCGCCGACAAGTCCGTCACCGCCAGGGAGGCGACCGCCCCCTCCTGCCAGCCATACAGCTCCACCTGGCTGCTCAGGCCGCTGGAGTCCGTCCGGGTGACCAGTATCTCCGTGTGCGTATCCCGGTCCATATCCAGCAGGCGGCAGCCGCTGGAGCCGTCACTGGCCACGCTGCACCGGGTGAGCAGCAGCTCCTCCCCTATCAGACCGCTCCGGCCCTTGGAACCCTCTCCCCCGTCATTCCCGGCGGACAGGTCCACATCGTCCAGGGTATACACCCCCAGCTGATAGGCGCCGGCGCTGATCTGCCAGTTTACCGCAATCTCCTTCCTGCCCTCGCCGTTGATCTGGGCATAGTCAACGGCATAGATCGCGGAGCCCTCGCCCTCTACCACACCGGTGACGGTATATGCCTCCTCCGCCAGGGTGAAAACATATATTTTGATGGGTTTTTCAATGCCGGGCACCCGAAAAAAGGTGACCGCGCTCTCCCGCTCCCCGTCGCCGTCCAGGTCCTGAAGCTGAATATTGGCGGTGTTGTCCCCCGCCATGATGGTCACATCCTCCACCTGAACGCCAAATTCAGCCTCCAGCCCCACCCGGACCGACCGGATAGCGCCGTTCAGCTGTTCATAGCCCGGAGACTTCTCAGGCGGCCGGTACAAATCGTCCAGGGAGCGGAACAGACAGCCGCTGAGCGTTAAAAGCATGGTCAGGACCACACCCAGAGCAGCTCCTTTTCTCCTCAGCGCGTCCACTCCCCTTTCATCAGCAGTCCACCACATAATGGTGGTATTTATCATCATACCACAATTCTTAAAAAAAGCCATAGCTTTTTGCAATTTTTCCTGGGATAAAAAATCCGCCCATCCCAAATGGAATGAGCGGAAGCTCAGTATACCGGGGCCGGGATGGCGGGGCCTCCCCTCCAGTCAGTTCGCCTGGGGCAGCGTGACAATAGCTTTAAACAAATCGCCGTCCACGGCCAGCTCGAAGGAGCCCCCCTGCAGCTCGGTAAGGGACCGGGCGATGGACAGTCCCAGGCCGGAGCCCTCTGTGGTCCGGGACTCCTCCCCCCGGACAAACCGCTCCATCAGCCGCTCCGCGGGGACGTTCAGCGCCTCCCGGGAGATATTTTTCACCGAAAGGGCCACCTGCCCCTTCCCCCGCTCCAGGTCCAGATAGACCCGGGTGCCCTCCATGGCGTATTTGGCGCAGTTGGACAGCAGGTTGTCAATGACCCGCCACAGGTGGCGGCCGTCGGCATACACCCAGGTCTCCCCCTCGGGCAGGGTGGTCACCAGGGTGAGGCTGTGGTCGTTCAGCTTCTCCTCCCACTCCCCCAGGGCCTGGTCGATCAGCTGGCCCATGCCGATCTTCTCCCGGGCAACGGACAGCACCCCTGTGGAGGCCTTGGAGGCCTCCACCAGGTCCTCGGTGAGCTTTTTCAGCCGCTGGGACTTCCGGTCCAGCACCTCAATATACTCCAGCGCCTTGGGGTCGGTCTGGTCTGTGGACTTGAGCAGATTTACATAGTTGATGATGGAGGTCAGCGGCGTCTTCAGGTCGTGGGACACGTTGGTGATCAGCTCGGCCTTAAACCGCTCGCTCCTCATCTTCTCATCCACTGCCCCGGCCAGACCCACGGAGATGTTGTTCAGGTCCTCCGCCTGAAGGCGCAGGTCGTGGGGCATACGCCGTGTGTCAATCTGATACTCCAGATTTCCGCCGGCGATGGTTTTGGTGCCCTGACGCAGGCGGTAATAGCCATATGCCCACCAGCCCAGGAAGAGCAGCAGCACCACCTGCAGGCAAAAATATATCAGCATAAACACACCTTCATACCTCCCCACCTCGAAGAGCCAGACGGTGAACATCACATAGGCTCCAAAGCCCAGCGCCGTCCTCCAGGTGATGGGCAGGAATCGAACGAAGTCATGGACGGTCCTGACCGTCCATGTGACCACCCTGCACAGCAGGGTGGTTCTGACCAGCGCCCCCGCCTTCAGCCGGACCACAAGGGTGCGCAGGAGGAGAGCGGCACAGCCCGCTCCGGCCGCAAACAGGGCTCCTGCTCCCAGCACGCCCAGCTGATAGAATTTTTCAAAGTCCCTGTTCATTCCGGCATAGACATCGGCGGCGCCCCAGTACAGCTGCTGCGCCGTCCACACAGTGCTGAAGGCCAGAAATATCTCTGCGGCGATCATGACAGCGGCATATACGTCGAAGAAGATGCTCTCCTGCCAGGTGAGAACAATGCTCTCCTCCCCTGGTTTGTGTCCGGCGGTCCAGAGCAGCCACAGCAGTGCGGCCAGAGTCAGCGCCCCCAGGTTCAAAAAGCCGGTGAGATACATGTCAAAGTTTGCCCGCTCCTCCCCCCAGGCGACCTGGAGCTGGTAGAACTCGTCCTGAACAGAGGCGTTCACTGTCTCGGGCACGCCATACTCCAGCACCAGCTTCATCGGCAGGGTGGTCTCTCCCTTGGGGTTGGAGTCCGGGGGGAGGTACCCGACACCCGTTTGAGGGTCATAGTAGGATATGTCATCAATATCCCTGTCCCCAAGCTCAAAGATATCCCGGTGTACGTTTTGCACCGTCTTAAACAGGGACTCCCCCTCCGCCAGATTGGTGCCCAGCACCTCGCCGGTGTCGGCGTTCATCAGGCGGAAGCGGAACCAGGTGGCTTCCCGGAAAAACCGCTGTTCCAAGCTCTCCCGGTTCTCCCGGAGGGCCTCGGCGTCAGTCCGGAGGGTGGCGTCGGCATTGCCGGCCTTGATCTGTTCCTCCAGAGCCTCCAGGCTCCAAGCCAGGCCAATCCCCTCCTTCAGCTCCCGGCGCCGATCCTCCCGGGCGCTGTAGAACCGGCTGCTGGACTGCCAGCTGTCGTCGGCCACTGAGCCAAAGCTGAGCACCGCCCGCACCCCGAAAACCCCCGCTCCAAAGGCCGCGGCCAGCAGAACGATCACAGCGCACACCTTGGAGGCGGCGCTGTACTGCAACTTTTTCACGGCTACGCCCCCTTCTCAATCTTATACCCCAGTCCCCAGACCACCTTGAGATACCGGGGCTCGGCGGGGTTAATCTCAATTTTCTCCCGCAGGTGGCGGATGTGGACGGCCACGGTGTTCTCCGAACCGTAGGCCGGGTCGTTCCACACCTGTTCATAAATCTGGGCGGAGGAGAACACCTGCCCCGGGTGGGAGAGCAGCAGCTTCAGGATGTTGTACTCAATGGGGGTGAGGCTGATAGGCTCCCCGTCCACAGTGACCACCTTGGCTCCGTCGTCCATGGCGATGGGCCCGGCGGTGATAAGGCCGGGACCCTTCTCCGCCCCGCCCAGGGCGGTGTACCGCCGCAGCTGGCTCTTCACCCGGGCGATAACCTCCAGGGGGTTGAAGGGCTTGGTGATATAGTCGTCCGCACCGATGTTCAGACCCAGAATCTTGTCCGTATCCTCGCTTTTGGCCGTCAGCAGAATAATGGGCACGTTGCTCCCCTCCCGCAGCTTGGCCGTGGCCCGGATCCCGTCCAGCTCAGGCATCATAATGTCCATCAGGATCAGATGGACCTCATGGCTCTCCGCTGCCCGGATCGCCTCCCTGCCGTCATAGGCCTTGATGGTCTGGTACCCCTCGCTGGTGAGGTAGATGTCCAGCGCGGAAACAATGTCTCTGTCGTCATCACAAATCAGAATATTATACATAAGCCGTCCCTCCATCCGTATTTCTCCCCCTTAGCATAGCACACACTGTTTAAGTTGCAAGTGGAAAAATATTAAGAAGTATTTAAATCCGGGTTATCCGCAAATGACCGCATTTTCCCGGCACAGCTCCCGGCTTTTTCTCCAAAAGGTGCATCCTCTCTCTGGCAGGGGACAGCCCGACACACCGCCCCCTGTTTACATAACAGAAAATTGCAAATCCTTCCACAATAAGTTTTGCACATTTTCCACACATTTTTCCACATTGCCCCCTCCGTCCTCCTCCAGCCCCAGGGATTTTCCCGAGTCAGCCCTGTAAAGTGCGCAAAAAAACATCACCCTTCAGAGCATACCCAGGTAACATAATATTCTCCCCCGGCCATCTGCACAGCGTCCCCGGCGGCCCTTTCTCCAAAGCAGGGCTGCCGGGGACGCCGACATATCCAATCCAACACAGGTTCTCTCATCCCAGAGCAATATCGCGAGTGGCATAAGCGTTCAAATCCCAGCCGGCAGTGTGTCCGGCCTGATACTCATAAAAGCCCTGACAGCCAATCATAGCCGCATTGTCGCCGCACCAGCGCAGCTCCGGCAGATAGAGCCGGTCTCCGCTCTCCGCACAGGCCGCCTGGAGTCCGGCCCGGATACGGCTGTTGGCCGCCACCCCGCCGGCCACGGCGATTTTGCCATAGCCCATCCGTCTGGCTGCAGTCATCACCCGGGGGATTAAGGAATCACTCACCGCCCGGCCAAAGCTGGCGGCGAAGGCGGGCAGGTCCAGGGCCTCTCCCTTCTGTTCCGAATTGTGGATGAGGTTGAGGCTTGCTGTCTTCAGTCCGGAGAAGGACATATCCAGCTCCGCCCCGGACACGTGGGCCACGGGCAGGGGGTACTTGCTGTCGTCCCCCCCCTGGGCCAGCCTGTCCATGGGGCCGCCGCCCGGGTAGCCGATGCCCAGCACCCGGGCCACCTTGTCGAAGC
>JAAVYL010000123.1 GCA_022791075.1 Lawsonibacter sp.
GACCTGCCTATCCACGGCTCCACCCAGATGAGCGTCCACTCCCTGGACGGGGTGAAGCTGTGCGCCGACCTGGGGATGACCCGGGTGGTGCTGGGCCGGGAGTTGAGCCGGGATCAGATTGCATACATCTGCCAAAATTCGCCCATTGAAATAGAGGTCTTCGGCCACGGCGCTCTGTGCATGTGCTGGTCGGGACAGTGCTTTTTTTCCTCCGTCCTCGGCGGACGCAGCGGGAACCGGGGGCTGTGCGCCCAGCCCTGCCGCCTGAACTACGGCTGGAACGGCAAGGCGGAGGAGTATCCCCTCTCCCTCAAGGATCTGTCTCTGGCAGGGCACCTGAAGGAGCTCCGGGAGATGGGGGTGGCCTGCCTCAAGCTGGAGGGGCGGATGAAGCGGCCCGAGTATGTGGCCATTGTCACCGGAATCTATGCCCGGGCCCTGCGGGAGGAGCGGGAGCCCACCCCTCAGGAGATGGAAATTCTGCGGCAGGCCTTCTCCCGCCAGGGCTTTACTGACGGCTACTATATGGGCCAGCGGGGGCCGGAGATGTTCGGCACCCGTCAGGAGGAAAAGGAGCCCCGGGAGCTGTATGCCCAGGCCCGGGAGAGCTATGAGAGCGGGGAGAACCGAAAGGAGCCGGTGCGGCTGTATGCCCTGATTCAGCCGGGCCAGCCCGCCCAGGTGGCCGCGGAGGACCGCCAGGGCCGGGTGGCCCGGGTGGAGGGCCCTGTTCCCGAGGCGGCCCGGAACCTCCCCCTCACCCGGGAGAGGGTGGAGGGCCAGCTGCAGCGCACCGGGGGGACCCCCTTTGGCTGTGAGAAGGCCGCCGCCAAGGTCGCCGGCGGCCTCTCCCTCCCCCTTTCCGTCCTGAACGACCTGCGCCGCCGGGCGCTGGACGAGCTGTCCAAGCAGCGGGACGTGCCCCCCCAGCGCCGGCACGAGACCTATCAGCCCGGGGTGCGCTATGAAAACCCCAAACAGCCGCCGGTGCTTACCGTATCCCTGCGCACCGTGAAGCAGCTGAGCGAAGAGCTGCTCAGGCTGAAGCCCGCCCTGATCTATCTCCCCGCCGACGAGCTGGCCGCCCACCCTGAGACGGTGGACCGCTGCCGGAAGGCGGGGGTGCCGCTGGCTGTCTCCCTGCCCCGGATCTGCACCGACGGGGAGCTGCCCCAGCTGGAGCGGGAGCTTGTCACCCTGCGGGCGCTGGGCGTGGCCGAGGCCCTGGCGGGAACCTGGGGCGCGGTCCGCCGGGCGGCGCGGCTGGGCTTTCAGGTCCGGGGGGACTACGGCCTGGGGGTGTATAACAGCCAGACCATGAAGGAGCTCAAACGGCTGGGCCTGCTCTCCGCCACCATCTCCTTCGAGCTGAAGCTCCCCCAGATTCGTGACATCTCCAAGACCATTCCAACCGAGTTCATCGCCTATGGCCGCCTCCCCCTGATGATTACCGAGAACTGCATCATCCATAATCACTCGGGCCAGCACACCTGCGCCAATGTGAATCTGCTCACCGACCGCAAGGGGGAGCGGTTTCCTGTCGTCAGGGCCTGGGGGTGCCGGAACGAAATCCTGAACAGCAAAAAGGTCTTTTTGGCTGACAAGCGGAGAGACTGGCAGAGGCTGGGGCTGTGGGGCGCCCGGCTGGCGTTCACCACGGAAAACGCCATGGAGTGCGTCCAGGTGCTGAACCGCTACCTGGGCGAGGGCAAATATCAGCCCAACGACTTTACCCGGGGACTGTATTACCGGGATGTGGAGTAGGCCTATGCTCAGCCGTCAAAAATTGTTCTGGCTCAGCAGTCCCTATGACATATCCGGCACCGAGGCCCGGTTCCTCCGGGCGGTGCGGGAGAACTGTGCCTATCACATCCGGCACTGCCCCCAGTACCGGATGATCTGTGAGATGGAGGGCTTTTCTCCGGACCAGGTGCAGGCTGCGGAGGACCTGGCCCGTCTCCCCCTTCTGCCCACCCTGTTTTTCAAGCGGCACCATGTGGCCTCCATGCCCCGCTGGCGGCTGGCCCTTGAGGTGACCTCCTCGGGCACCAGCGGAAACTTCAGCCGGGTGGGCTTCGACTGGGGCAGTGTCCTGGCGGAGATCCCTATGGTGCTCCGCCTGGGCTTTTACCACAGGCTGGTCTCCCTCAGGCCCGCACACTATGTCGTCCTGGGCTACAGGCCGGGGCGGCAGGACCGGATGGGGGTTGCCCGGACCATGTTCGGTCTGACCCACTTCGCCCCGCCCCTGGGCCGGTTTTACGCCCTGGAGTGGAGAGCGGGGGCCTATGTCCCCAACCTGGACGGGGCGGTGAAACGGCTGGCCCGCTGGGCCCGGGGGCCTCTGCCGGTGCGGATTGTGGCCTTCCCCTCCTACCTGTGGTTCGGGCTGAAGCGGCTGGAGGAGCTGGGGCTGGCGGTCCGGCTGCCCAAGGGGTCAAAAATTCTCCTGGCCGGGGGCTGGAAGCAGCACTACGCCCAGGAGGTGGATAAATCCACCCTCTACACCCTCGCCCGGCGGGTGCTGGGGGTGGAGGAGGAGAACATCCACGAGTTTTTCGGGGCTGTGGAGCACCCGATTTTCTTCAATACCTGCAAAAAACACCACTTCCACATCCCCGCCTACGCCCGGGTGATTATCCGGGATGTGCGCACGTTAAAACCCCTGCCCATGGGGGAGGTGGGACTGGTGAATCTCATCACCCCCCTCCTCAACGCCACCCCGGTGACCAGCGTGATGACCGACGACCTGGGTTATCTCACCCCCGGCGAGGACTGCGGCTGCGGGCTGACCTCCCCGGTCCTCACCATTCTGGGCCGGGCCGGGCTGAGCGGCATCACCACCTGCGCGGCAGGAGCGGCGCAGCTGCTGGGTAAAGGAGAAATGCCATGATTTTCGCCGGAGGAAGGCTCCTCCCTGACCAGGAGCTGGACAGCGTCCTGGGTCATCTGGAGGAGGAACTGTCCCAAAGCCTCAGCGGTCCCCCCCTGGAGGCGGAGATTGTGCTCACCGCCCTGGACGCCTTGGGCCGGGAGCTGGACAGCGGGGCGCTGGACGGCCTCATCGCCCAATATGCCCCGCCGGGGGCCCGGGAGGAGCTGAACCGGGTGCGGCCCCAGATCAGCCGGGCCGCTCTGGAACAGCGGCTGGCCCTGGAGCTGGGCGGCCTGAGCGGCCCCCGGCCCTTTGGCCGGGCAGAGGTCCGGCCCCTGGGGGTGCTCCTCCACATCGCGCCGGGAAATATGGCGGGTCTGCCTGCCTTCACCGCCGTGGAGGGCCTGCTCACCGGCAATGTCAATCTGGTCAAACTTCCCCACGGGGACAGGGGACTCACCCTGGCGGTGTTCCAAAAGCTGACGGAGATCGAGCCCCGGCTGTCCCCTTACCTGTACGCTTTCGACCTGTCCTCCCAATACTTTGGAACCATCAGGGCCCTGGCCGCCCTGGCAGACGGGATCGTCACCTGGGGCGGAGACGGCGCAATTACTGCCCTGCGCAAGCTGGCCCCGCCGGGAGCCAAGCTCATCGAGTGGGGCCACCGGCTCAGCTTCGCCTATGTGTCCCAGGAGGCGAGCCGGGAGGAGCTGACCGCCCTGGCGGAGCATATCGTCCGCACCGGCGGACTGCTGTGCTCCGCCTGTCAAGTGATTTTTCTTGACGAGGAGAGCATGAAGCCGACAGTGGATTTTTGCAGGGTGTTTCTGCCCCTTCTGGAGCAGGCCGCTGCCGGCCATTACAAAACCGCCGGACAGGCGGCCCAGGCCGCCCTCTGCGCCCGGGAGACAGTTCTGGAGCAGGCGGTAGACCGTTCCGGGTGCGGGGACCGGCTCTTCCCGGGCCGGTGCTGTTCCCTGACCCTGCGGCAGGACCGGGAACTGGAGCTGTCCCACCTCCACGGGAATGTGCTGGTAAAGCTGCTGCCCCGGGGCGAGATTATCTCCGCCCTCCGCCGCCAGAGAGGCCGGCTCCAGACAGCGGGGCTTATCTGTCCCGACCGGGAGCGGGAGACCCTCACCACCCTGCTGGCCCGGGCGGGGGTGAACCGGGTCACCGCCCCCGGACACATGTCGGATTCCCTCCCCCTGGAGGCGCACGACGGGGAATACCCGCTGCGCCGGTATGTGCGGGTCGTAGACATTGAAAATAATTTTTAGGAGTTTACAATATGGACTTGAAAATCAAGGCGGTTTCCAATAAAATCGGGAAAGACATTCCTCTGCCGTACTACGCCACCCCCGGCTCGGCGGCCATGGACCTCCACGCCTGCACGGACGAGGCGGTCACGATTCCCGCCGGACAGCGGCGGACCATCCCCACTGGCATCGCCATTGCCCTGCCCTCGGCGGACTATGTGGCCCTGGTCTATGCCCGGAGCGGGCTGGGGATTAAACACGGAGTTGCCCCCGCCAACTGCGTGGGGGTCATCGACAGTGATTACAGAGGCGAAATATTAGTGGGGCTTCAAAACTCCGGGGAATCGGATTTCACCGTTCAGCCGGGGGACCGGGTCGCCCAGCTGATGATCACCCCCGTCATCCAGGCCAATGTCCAAATGGTGGACGAGCTGGACGATACCGCCCGGGGTGCGGGAGGCTTCGGGTCTACGGGGAAATAAACCGCCCCTTGAGACGGCTGTAGGGCGCGACGACCCGGCGCGCCGTTTTCGGGCGTCCTGGAATTTGCGGCGCGCCCAGTGGTTGCACCCTACGTACAGCCAGTCATTTTTTCGTCACGGGCGGATGATATCCGCCCCTACATGAGGTACAATCATATTTGGAGGAAGCCGTTATGTTTGGTTTGTTCAAGAAAAAAGAGGAAAAAACGGAGACCGTCTCCGACCCCAGGGAGGAATACAAAAAGAGATTCCCCAAGCTCCAGGTGGAGTATCAGCCCGAGGAGCGGAC
>JAAVYL010000124.1 GCA_022791075.1 Lawsonibacter sp.
CCGCACGGTTTTACCCGCCTACTCCCTTAGCAGGGGAGCCCCTTATAGCCACTTGGGTACTTCTGCATGGCTGCAAGTAAAAAAACTTTTCAGTTTGGAGGCGAAGAGGGCCGTACCCTGACGCATTCAATGCTGAGGACAAACGGCACTTACTCCAATGTGGCGGAGAGAGTGGGATTCGAACCCACGGCCCTTTCGAGTCACTGGTTTTCAGGACCAGCTCCTTAAACCACTCGGACATCTCTCCGAATTGATCTCCAATCAGAGACGCTTGTTATCATACCATCTGAAGCCATATTTGTCAAGCCTTTTTGCGAAAATATCCAAGTATTTTATTACAGGGCACAGACAGGCCTTTATTGCTGCAGCATTCTCACTGCCTCCGCCATTGAGACGCACCTGGCATACCGATCAGGCCAAAGAAAATCGTTATAAAAGTGATAGGCCACATCCTGCTTTATATATTTGTTATCAAAGGTGGAATTGGTCCGCTCCGGCACAATTATCTCACAGCCCAAGTCAAATCCGCTTTTAATGGTCGCATCGATGCAGAAATCGGTCTGCAGTCCCACTACCATCAGCCGCTTCTCCCCTTTTTCCTCTAAATACTCAGATAATCCCACTGAGGGGTGGAGCGCACTGTTAACCGTCTTATCAAAGACCCGCTCCCCCACCTGAGGGGCAAACTCCTCAAAAATCTCAAAGTCTTCGTCGCCCAGGGAGAAGCCGGTTCCTGGTCCGTCATCGTGCCGGACATACACCACCTCTACCCGATTTTTCCTCGCCTCCTCAATCAGCGTTTTGATGTTGGCCCGCATGGCTTCAAAGCCATAAAGCCTGCTGTCTGTAATGCCCTTCTGCGTGTCAATTACCAATAAAACCATGATGATACCTCTTTTATTTCAGATATACTGCACAATATTCTAGCCCATTCCAACTTACCACTTTGATTATAGCACCTGCTCGAAATCAATTCAACCTGTTTTTGTCAAATTGACGAAGACCGTCAATCATCAGCACTTTCCTGAAAAGGGGATAACTGGTGGGTACATCCAACTCCGTAAGCTGAGACGGTTCTCAACGCTATTGGACAATTTTTCAAGCTCAAGCATTGAAAAATTTAAGGCGGGACTTTTAAGCATGGGGGTATAGATATCCATCACCGCATCATTTGAGATCCTTATACAGTCTACTCGCTTTTGACAGACGTTTTATGCTTCAGCAGGGACGATGCCAGCCACAACATGCTTTTGAACTCCTGCCGCCAGAAGTGAGCGGCTAGAAAGATGCCGTTGGTCATCAGGACACAGACCACCATCCGCACAAGCAGAACCCGAACTGGCCCACCTGTGACCAAGCTGCACACAACGTCTGCCAGCCACCAGGCAAGCCCGATGACCGCCAGATAACCGGCGTACTTCCGCACAAAGGGGACCAGAGATTTTTTCAGGCAGTGACGGAAAAACATATATGGGTCCACCCACACGGGCACCAGCAGCATACTGAGAACCGTCCCCATGAACACACCGGCTATCCCATAGCGAATAACCAGCATTATGGAAAAAATCAGATTCAATGCTGCCTCCGCCAGCGCCTTGTACCGGTCCAGCCAGAACATACCCAAGGCGTACCAGAAGGTGGCGACCGCCTTGCGCATACCCTGTAAAAAGACCAGGATACATAAAATCAGCACAGTGCGGCTGTCAAGGAGGTACGCCGGCCCAAAGCTGAGCTCGATAAACGGAGGCAGCAGCTCGTACAGACAGATTGCCGTCAATCCGTAGACCCATTGTCCAATAAAAAAAGCGTTGTAGAAAACCGGCTCTATTGCGTCCCGGTCCTCCGACGCACCCAGGTTTCCGATGCTGGCGGCCATCCCTTGAAAGAGCCTGGCCAGCACCTGCTGGATGGAGTAGATGACCAGATAGTAGTTGGAATAGATTCCCACACTGGCAATGCCTGCAAACCGGGAGATCAGCAGATTGTCCGTGTTGTTGATGATCACCGCCCCCAACCGGTGCATGGCCAGAGCAGCTATGTTGCGGTGAATCTCCCGCTTCTCCGCCGCAGACAGCTCATGGCTGTTTTTCTCCCGCAGGTAGGGGTACATGCGGCCCGCCCGCCGGGAAATGCAGAGGTTGCACAGCAGCGAGCCAATTATGGCAGTCATCAGGTACGCGATGTAGCTTTGGGTGGTCATCAGAAGGATGATCTGCAGGATAATCTGGGTCAGGGAAAAGACAGTATAGTGGAGGGAGACAATATACTCCCTCTGATGGGCCGTGATCAGGGTGCTCCGATACATCAGCAGATAGGACGTTACCGAATTTCCCAGATACAGCAGATAGATCAGCTCCAGGTGTTCTATGGCGGACAGGTCGCCTGCGAAATAGCCAAGAAAGGGCAGCATCACAAGCCCAACCGTCCCCACAAAGGCTGCCACATACATATACAGCCGCTTATACAGCTTCATGACGGCCTGGATCCTTGGGATGTCGTTTTGCGCGATGGGGCGGTACAGCGCGTAGCTCATGGCCGAGGCAATGCCCAGCTCCGACAGGGACAATACCCCTAAAATATCCGCAAACAGCCCGTTGACGCCAGCGTAGCTGGCGCTCAGAGTGTGGACAAACACCACCCGGCTGATATAGCCGAACACAATCATAAGCGCCTGAGACACCATGGCTACGCTGGCGTTGATGGCGGAATATTCAATCCGATTTTTCTGCTGTCTGCCTTTCTCCGTCACCGGCGCACCTCAATCTCTCCCAAACAATATCCGTAAGGGCCGCTGTCCTGGGTGTTCGCCAGGAGGATTTCCCGTCCGGAGCCGGGATCCTTCAGCGTCAGATATACCTTACAGACCCCCTTGGACAGCTCCCTTGTGGGAATAACGGCCTGGACGGCCTCTGTCTTCCCCCTCTCCGGCCCGCCGGAAAGGGCGCGCAGACAGTGCTCTGCCGGATACTCCCCAATGAGACCGCCGTCCATGTCGCGCACGCTGACCGTCACCTCCGGTTCCTCGTACAGAGGGGCGAACCCCTTATTTCGGAACATGGCCTCTATGGTGAGCTGCTGCCGAAATAGATTTCGCTCAGTGCTCACGCCGCTGATGAGCAGGCGGTAGCCTAAATGGCGCTCTATATAGGAGAGACCATCCATGCCGTGAAAGCAGCCGCTTTCGGAGACCGTGGCGGCCGCCCATTTTTCCATCACTGCCATGTCATAATCCTTGTTCAGGTAGGTGACGTGCATGGTGGACAAGTCCTGCACTGCGTTCTCAAAGTCGTTGAAAGGGTTGCTTATCACCACCTCGCCGCCGTTCGGAACACTGCGGCACAGGGTCTCCTGGAACGCCAGCTCCTCTGCACGGCTTCGGGGCGGGTCTCCGTAAACCTCCAGGCCGTAGGTTCCAAGGTCGCTCTCGCTGCCCAGGATGCCGTCGTTGAACAGCCCGAACCGGGGGGCCAGGGCGATATCGGTCCCGTCCAGGGTGACCGTCCGCCACTGGGCCGGCGTGCGCACGGAGAGACGGGAGCTGGAAACATCCGCCAGCTTTTGGGCCAGCAGCCGCAGCTCCTCCGCAGACTGATACCGGGTGTTGTGCATCTCTCCCCAGTCTCCGATAAAGAGGCCCTGGAGCGTAAAAATACCGTCTGCGCAGCGGTGGAGGACCCCTTGAAGCTGTTCCATGTGGCGGAGGATGAGGTCCAGGCTGCTTGGCTCTGTGAGGAGATTATTCCCCTCCAGGTCATAGAGGAACCGCACGATCAGCCGTTTGTCCTTGCTGACAAGGGCCTTGAAAAGGGCGTCGATGTTCTCCAATCCGGCTGGACTGATGTCCCCGTTCCGATACTCCATCAGGTTGACCTCAATGAGGGCCAGGGCGGTATCATCATCTCCGCTGTAGAGCCGATCCACCTCGGCGGTGTAATCTGCCGCCTGGTCGGTAATGCAAAAGCCATAGATACGGTAAAAGCCACGGTTTGGGTTCTGCAGGAGCCGCGGAGATTCTGTAAAGGTCTCCACACTCACATGCAGCAGACTCAATTCCATCCACCCCCCGAAAATGAACAGAAATACTACCATCAGGGTAACTGCGGCGGCGAAGACCACTGCCTGCCGCAGAAGGCTCCGCTTAGTTCCCATAGCCGATGGCCAAATCATAGGGCGCGTTGGGCTCCTGCCGGAAGTAGTAGCAGATAAAATCTTCATCCTCATAGTATATGCTCATCTCGCTGGGATAAAGCTTCGCAAATTGCTGGCACCAGGCGTACGCTTTGGATTCTACCACAGTGCGGTTATAGCCGTAGTAGTCAAAAGGATTTCTGTACACGCCCAAATCCCTCTGGGCCGCCTCCGGAGAAATTTCCGAAGCAGCAATCGTTGGATTAACGCTCCACAGTCTTTCATATACTACAAACTGATCCCGGTCATCCGGCCTCCCAAGGAAGGCGGGGCCCTGCGCCATATGGTTTTGCGCGTACACGAGCGGCCGTTTCTCAATAAAAATGAATACATGTTCCGTGGGAAGGAAGTACCTCCGGCCTTCAATCTTGGTTAGGAAGTCCAGCAGCTCCTCGTGCCAGCCATACTCAATCATATGATACAGGCCGTCTGTAGGGGATACAATGGTATATTTATATTTTGGATAATTTTGAATGATATGGTTCATCACCGCCACCTCTGCCCGGTAGCGGGAAAGCTCGCAGTAGAGGAAGCCGTGGTAGCTTTCACTCATTGCGATCCCAAAACAGAACAAAGTCAGGCAGAGAGCGGAAAGAGCGTTTAATGCCGGAGCCTTCAGCCGCAGTGCGAGAAGTGCAAAGAGGAGATCAAATGGGACCGCCGCCGCTGCAAAGATGAGTATCCGCGTCGTTGTGATCAGCCGTGTTGCGACCACCAATTCCGGAAGTCCCAGGTAAGGCAGGACATATATGAGAAGCATGATACACGCAAGCCCGGCCAGGAGAAAATAATTTTCCAGCCACAGCCGGTCCAGCCCCGCCCGATGAATCCAGCATCGCCGGCAGGGCGGAAACAGCATTGCCAGCTTCAGCACCACGCTTCCAGCCCCAATCACAGCCATCAGGAGCAGCAGCGGCACATCCCAGCCAGAGCCAAGAATCTCTGTGCAGGCGCTGCGGAACACTTTGACTGCAAAGGCCGCACGCGCTTCTATTTCCCCCACAAGACCGGCCTTATTTCCCGACAGGTCCTCATCCAACTCCTCCAGCCAGTCGCCCCGGCGCTCACTGTCTGCTTCTCCGCCGATAATACCCAGGGCCCAGTCCAAGGACGCCTGCATCGGAATCCCGGAGGCAAATCCGGCTACCATGGGCGCAAGGGCGATCAAAGCGCCGCAGAGAGCTGCCAATACCAGAGGCAGAAACCGCTCCCTGGAAAAAATTCTTTTGAGATAAAAAACCGCCACGACCAGACACAGACAAAATGCCATTATCGCTGCATGAAAATGGGACGCCAGCATAGCGGCCAGCGCCAGTACAAAGACAAGCAGCTCGTCCCCCACAATGTATCCGGCGAATTTCCCCTTTTCCACCCTCTTTCCGCCGCAGTGCAGACAGCGCAGATAGCGAATCAGGTACAGCACGCAAATCATTTGCGGCGTAAAGGCAAACTCCATTGGAATCGTATATTGCAGGCGGGACATAGCGGTTAAACTGCCGCTTGCTTCAAGAAGAATAAATCCGGCCAGGACAAGGATAGGCGTGAACCGCCAACGAAACAGCTCACGGAGCAGGCAATAGGACGCCAGAAGGAAAAGAACACATTGGATACATCCGAAAAAGAGCACTAAGCTGTATACCTTCACCCCCAGCAGGATACGGATGGTATACAGCATACAGTGCATTCCCGCCGGGTAAATACCGTCGAAGAAAATCTTGCCCTGCATCAGGCCATAAATCCAGGAGTGGTGGACGTACTGGTCACCAAAACCATAGGAGGTGTTTTGAAACACTCCCCACGAGAAATAGACCAGCGCGTACACCACAATGGCTCCAAGAAAGAAATAATCCAGAGGATGGGCCTGCACGGTGCGCCACAGCAGCTTCACCCGCCTGACGGCGGCATTGCCCATACGCCGCAGCAGCAGTTTGGACCGCACGATGGGGATAGCGCGGAATGTATTCTCCACCTTCTCCTCGGTGATATGAAGCCTTTGGTATAAAACCACCAGAGGGATGCCATAAAAAACGGCGCGGACGGTCCAGGCGTTGAGAATATGGAGCAGCCCCAGACCAAGTACCACGGTGTTGATCAGAACAATCTGCGCCGAGACACAGAAGCTGAACTGATAAATCACGGATTTTCCACGCAGATGTCCGGCAAACACAAACCGGGGCCACAGAACTCCCACCAGCAGATAACCGCAGAGAACCTTCAGAAATTCAAGGACCCAGTAGGGGGTATTGACAATATCCAAAAGGACCTCCTCCTTCCTTGGGCAGTCACGCCGCCCGGTTCCTGGTGTCGATTTTCAAGAACTTGATACGAAAGGTGATAGCCAGGGTGCTGTAAAGCATCCGGATCATATACCACAGCGGCTTCAGGCCGGAGTGGATGCTGACGCCCGCCGTGCGCGGGTGCATGAGGGCAGGAACCTCCACCACCCGATAATTTAAAAGCAGCATTTGCATCAGCATATTGGCGTCCGGGTACCTCACATCGAAGTTGTTGTACTGGGCATAGCAGGAAAAGGCCCGGCGGCTTAATCCCTGGAGACCAGTAGTGGGGTCGGTAATGGTCTGCCCCGTCGTGAGGCGGATCAATACGCGGAACATCCTGTGGGCCAGCCGCTTGGCAGGGGAGAGCGGAAAGCTTTTGCTGCCCTCCAGATATCGGGAGCCCAGAACAATGTCCGGGCGTTTTCCCTCCGCGTCCCGGCGCAGCAGCCGTTCATACAGTACGGGGATGTTGGAGAGGTCGTGCTGGCCGTCTGAATCGATCTGGATGACGTATTGGTAGCCCGCCCGGGCCGCGTATTTATATCCAACCTGTATTGCGCCGCCATAGCCCAGGCAGAACACATTGGAGATCATCCGGTATCCGTGGGCCGAAATAATACTCGCCGTAGCATCCTCAGAGGCGTCGTTGATAATAAGCACATCCGCCACTTGGGAGATCCTATCCGCATCCATCCGGTCCAGCAGGCCGGGAAGATTCTCCTCCTCATTGTGGGCGGGCATGATAATCAGCAGGTCCTTTCTCTCCATTCTCTCTCTCCCTGTACCGGTCATAATTCCAGCAGCGTCCTTACCACCTCCCAGGTGGCGGTCTTTTTGGCTCTGGCCGCTTCCCCCAGGCGTTTTCGCCTGTCTTCATCGTCCAGCAGGTCCCCGATGGTCCTGGCGATATCCTCCCGGCACAAATTGCAAAGCAGGCCATCCTGGTCGTGAATGACCTGGCGGCGGTTGCCGCTGGTATCGGATACCACAATGGCGCAGCCTAACGTCTGTGCCTCCTGCACGGCGATGCTCCACCCCTCAAAGCGGGTGGCGTGGACGTATACATCCGCCTGGACATAGTAGGGAAACGGGTTGCTCACAGTACCCAGAAGGATAAAGTCCTCCTCCAGCCCCAAAGCGGCAATTTTTTTCTCCAGTGCCTCGCGCTGCTCTCCTTCGCCCAGCGCGTACCACCGGACGCTGTATCCAGCGTCCTTCAGAAGCTTCATGGCTTCAATGGCGACGTCAAATGCCTTCTGGTAGGTGAGCCGCCCCACGCTGAGAAGGCGCAGACCGGTCCAGCCATCGGAAAAGCCCCCCGGCTCCTGGGCCAGACAGCGAATTTTTTTCTGATTCACAAGGTTGGGCAGCACACGGACCTTGTCCCGGCACTCCGGATGGATTTGGAGGAACGGACCGCGGATCTCCTCGGAAACCACAAATATTTCCTGAAATTTGGCCCAGCAGTCACGGTCCTGCGCCCGGGTGTATCCGCTGCGTCCATAGTCAATGTGAACGACGGCCAGCTTTTTGCCGGCCTGGACGTAGTCCGCCACAAAGTAGGCGGACCCGCCCTCCAGCCAAGCTATCGCTATATCATAGTATGTGTCCATCCGGACAGCGCCATCGGATACCACTCTCCACAGCAGCTTGTCAAGCTGCAGCCGGCGCCGGCGCAGCATGGGCGGCAGGGCGCGCAGCACGCTTGCCAGCTTGGCCGCCCACCTGCCATTCCGGAAAAAACAGGCGGTCACCATGCCCACCAGCGCCCTGCGGCCGGGGTGGTCCAGCACGGAGCCGGTATTCACCTTTGGATTAAGCAGCCGGACGCCGTCCGGCACCTGGCTCATCAGCTCCCCCCGGCCCAGCAGCAGGTAGAGATCAATATGGTACACCTCGCTGTCCAGGCTGTCCAACAGCTCCAGCAGGGCCCGCTCCGCTCCGCCGACCCCCAGAGTGTTAATGACAAACAGAATTTTTTTCATAATCCTGGATTCCCTCAGCGATTCCATCCCCGTTTTCCCGACGCTCCGCCAGCAGAAGGGACACCGTCATGGCCAGCTCTTGGTTCTGCGTAATCAGCTGGGAGATCATCAGACAGATGCGGAACGCCCCCGACAGGGCGGCCGCACCTACGCAGAGCAGTGCAATGCCCGTCCAAACGGAGATCAAGCCCAGCCATCTGGAAAATGCCGGTACCGCGCCGACCACTATGACAGCCACGCCCAGCAGGCACCATGTTGCCGCCAGGTCCGAAGTCATCCTCTTTTTGGCATAAAACCACACGCTGGAGCCCGCAAGAAGCAGGCCAACCCCCACAATGGCGCATCGCATAAAAGCTGTGATTCCCATAGGACCTCCTTTACTGACAGTTTTTTTGTACCCTCTGGTATACCTGCCCCGAGGGATGGGGACCCTTGCCTCGCGCAATCAGCCTGCCTTGGCAGAATACCTGAATATCCATGTGCCGCTCTACCCAGCGCAGACGGGAGTATCCGATGGTCCAGCCTGCAAAGGAACCCACTACAACGCCGGCGCCGTACCAGATGTCCGGCAGGCGAGTTGCTACAATGCTGCCCAGGAATGTGATCAGGCAGAAGCCCACGGCCGTAAGCACTGCGCCCCACATGTCCTTGAAGTAGTAGAGGAACAGAATCTCGGCGTACACCTGAAACAGGATAAAATATCCCGCAGCCAGGCAGGGGTAAATGCGCATGACCAGCCCCGCAAAGCCGAAGCGGGGGAGCACGACCACCAGAACCAGATAGACCACAATGGAGATGATGAACTGAATGCGGGCCAAATCCATCAGCTGGTTGGAAATCTCCCGGAACATCTCCCGCTTGTTGTTCTGAATGTCTGAAAGCCGTCCTCCGATTACTGACTCGGAGTACGCCTTATATCGGCTGTGGAAAAACATCTCCACCCGGGCAATAAAGATTACCGTGGCAGAAATATTGGTGAACATGGCCAGACAGGTGGCCATGTCGTAGGGCTGGGCACAGATGAAGGACTTGGCGACCACCATGCGTATATCCGTTGTCCAGAAAACAAAGTTGTGGATATATAATCCCAGCGTATAAAAGAAATTGACGACCACCAGCTGCCAGTACTGCCAAAAGTACCGCAGAACCGGGTGGAACCGGTTGCTGTTGGCCACAAAATACCGCCGTACAGAGCCATATTCCAGCACTGCGGTGAGGAAAAAGCCCACAGTAAAGCCCATCAGCATACTCTCCGTGATCTCCCAACCTGCCCAATACCGGAGGGCCAAGGCCAGAAAGAAGGTAACCGCCAGACCCACCAGATAGAAAAGAGATATCCTGCCGTAATCCTTGCAGATGGAGAGATACAGCTGGGAGTAGAACACCAGCACCAGGGAAATAAATCCGCAAAAGCCGGTAAACACATAGGCCACCGGCACACTCCCCACAAAGTGCTCCCACAGGCAGAACGGAATGCCCAGCAGACAGCTCAGGACGATGTTCATCATCAGCCCGAGGTAGTAGCAGGGCAGGATGTCCTGATAACGCTCCTCAAAAATGGCGTCCTGCATGTATTTCGAGAGCAGTGAATTAAAGGGCGCGGCGGTCAGCATGGCAAAGATGAAAATATACAAAATGGTGCAGGAGAAGAGCTCTCTGGTGTAGTAATCCAGCGTATCGAACCCCAGAATCCATTCCAGCAGCAGCAGAACCCCGATCACCAGCACCATGGGGGCCACTGTCAGGCAGGAGCCGTAGGCAACACCTGCCAGACCAGCTGCAATGGAGCGTTTCCCAAAAAATTTATTAAGTCTTACGCCAATGCCTGCCATCCGCAATGCCTCCTTCCGTATTCTTAATGTGCTGTGACAGCCTGTACCGTCTCCTGCGGCTCCTTCTCACAGAAGTCACGGTAAATGCGCTGGTAGGTGTCGTTCATCTGGTCAATGCGGTATCGGATACACACGCGCTGGTACCCGATTTCCCCCATTTGCCGGCGCTCCTCCGGGTGGTGGGCCAGATAGAGAATCGCCTGGGAAATTTCGGCCAGATTCATGATGTGGGTAATGATGCCCGCTGCGCCCAGACCGTCTCCCTCTCCCATAATAAGCCCCCGGCAGTTTCCCACGTCCGTGGCAATGGCGGGCTTATGGGCGGCAAAGCTCTCCATAATGGTCAGCGGCTGGCCCTCACTGATACTGGTGAGGATGGTCATGTCCATCCGTCCCAGATACTCCTTGACGTCAATCCTGCCGGTGAAGACCACATCCTGAAGCGACAGGTCCTCCACCAGATCAAAGCAGTCCTGGGCGTATTCGTCGTTCTCCTCCCAGGGCCCCATAACCCATAGCTTCAATGCGGGCTCGCGCTCCTTGGCAAAGCTGAACGCCTGGAGCAGGGATTTCACATCCTTGATCGGAGTGATCCGCAGCACAGCCCCCACGTTAATCCAGCCGTCATCCTCCTCGGTCTTTCCCGGCAGATTCTGAAAGTCCTCAATCCGGATGCCGTTGGGAGTTATCTGAGTTTTCTGCTCCGGGCAGTCCAGCTCCACCTGCAGGGTGCGGGCGTGTTCATACAGGCTGGTTACCAGGTCCGCCCGCTCATAGGCCAGGCGGGACATCTTGCGAAACTGGTTGATCCACACGTTCTTATACAGGCCCTGCACCCACTTGGCCTTTACCAGCTCCTCCTCGCGCTCTCTGGTATAGATGCCGTGCTCGGAAATCATCAAAGGGCTGCCATACAGATACTTTGCCATGCTGCCCAGCACCCCGGCGTAGCCGGTGCACAGACAGTGGTAAAGGTCCGCTTTGGGCAGCTCCATTTTCAGCGTAAAGAACAAGGGCAGATAGATTGAGCGCATCATCCACAAAAAGTCCGAAAAGACCACTTGGCTGTAATGGAGCTGATAGAACTCAGACACCGCATGGAAAAAGTCCCCTCCCATCAGTACGCTGTTAAGGGAGGGGCGTTTCTTTTGGAAAAAGTCAATCAGGGTCTCCCAGTCAATCCTCTGGTCCAGAAGCAGGCTGCGCAGGGCGTTGTACTCGGTGCGGTTCATCCTGGTTTTCCTGCGTCTGCCCCAGTCCTTGTCCTGCAGGTAGAGCTCGTGGACCTCGGTCACATTGTCCGGCAGCGTATAGACAAATTTTCCACGTATATCTCGGCTGGAGACAATGGTCAGAAGAATAAATTCATGCTCCGGAAAGGAGTTGATTATGCTGTGGACCCAGCTGGACACGCCGCCTACAGTATAAGGATAACACCCCTCTACCACCATGCAGATGCGCATACACGCCACCTCCCCAAGTCATTCAGTTCCAGGAGCCCACTGCTCCGAAAGCGCCGGACGCAGGACAACCTCCACGTGGTCCTCAGCGGCTTCCAGCAGGTACACACCGTCCTCAGCTTTGCGGACACTGCCCCCCTCCACGGATTCCACTGTCTCACCAGGGACGCGCAGGAGGAACCATGCCGTATTGCTGCCGGTATGCCGGATGGAGACCCGGTCTCCCTCCCGGCTGTAGGTATAGTCCAGCGCCAGAAAATCCCGGATGCGCCCGTCGCATTGGGAAACCGTGGCAGCGTCAAAAGCCTTAAAACCCTCCCAGCTGCCGGGAACGTCTGTGGTAAGCCGCTGGGACAGCACGTCCCAGGTATCATTTTTGCTGTCAGGATACACAACTCTGGCGGCGTCTGCCAGCACACTGGTGTAGGCCAGGGCTGTCTCCACGCTCCGCATCCGCAGGTCGCTCCGGTATGTGTGGGCAAAGCCGTCGGTGATGGCGGTCTGCCGGGTTACCTGCTCGGACTGATAGCCCACTATGTCGCTGCCGCCGTCATAGGGAAAGACAACCGTGCGCACATTTTCCAAATCGCCCCAGCCAAGCGCGTCGCTCAGGTCCTGCTCCTCCAGCCCTCCGCCATAGAGGGATGTGAATTTGTATTCCAGCTGCGCCTGCCGCATGAAATCGAAGTCCGCCGTCAGCCGCTCTGTTACCGGCGTATCCGAGACACTGTACAGGGAGAGTCCCGGCTCCGCATCCAGCTCGTTGATTAGCTTCATGTAGTAGACGAACTGGCCTTGATTTGGATTGTGGGAATCGTCGTAGTCAAACTGCATGGACATCATGCAGGAGAGACCCAGATTGCCCCGGTGATATACCGCAGTGAGGTCCGGCCACAGTACGTCCTGATACAGGCCCCGCATGGAGTAGCTATAATACCTCGTCAAGGCGGCGTCGTTTTCCGAGGCCAGGCCAGGATAGTTTGCCAGCACCATATTTTGGGCGTTCACCACCGGGTAGACGGTACAACTGGTGGTTTCCGACATCATGGCGGAGAGGATGCCCAGTCCTGTGGCGTCCTCCATATAGCTGCCGTTCACTGCGAAGACATAGGCGTTCTCCAGGCTCCGCCGCCAGATGACCGCCGGGTAGTCCTCAATCCTCTCATCTCCGGCGGGAATCCCTTTCATATACGCCTTGGTGCCCGCGTCCAGGATATACCAGGGCATTTCCAGCTCCATATCCTGGCGCGCCTCATCCTTCTGCTCCTTCACCTGATAGATGCACTCTCCGCCAAGCAGAAAGCCGTCGTAGAGGTGAATGCCCTGCACCTTGGTGCGCCGGGCGCGCACCTCATAGATGCCCAGCAGTTCCCGCAGCTCCAGGCTTCTCTGAATGACGGCCGGGTCCGGCAGGCTGGCAAACACCAGATGTGTCCCCCTGGCGGCGTAATTTTGCAGCGTCTGGACCGTGCCGGCGTCCCAGCTCATTGCAGCGCCGTCCAGAACGATCAGCTCCGGAGGGCGGGAGCCCATGGAAAGGTCCACCAGATGGGCGCTGGCGGTGAAGTCCCGTTTTGAGTAGGAGGCCCAGCTGGCCGTCATCTGGCTGATGGCGTTCTCGCCGCCGATATAGACCGCAATGGGCCGGTTGGCGTTAAAGGATGTCCCATTCTCCGCCGTGAAGACGCTGCTTCTCCCGGTCAGGGTTGAGATATCAACTGCGTTCTCATTGCTCTCATAGTCGTTCCACATTTCCAACGTTACGTTGGTAAACTGAAACATGAACAGAACCACCAGCATAATCGATGCGATAGATAAATAGTTGCGGCGCGATATCATCGGTATCCTCCCATCGCACGGTATACGTTTAGCTGAATACTTTGATCAGCTCCAAGGTCTCATTATCAATCACAACCGCTGAGCTCTTCAGTGCAGCCAAGGTGTCAAAAAAGGCTTCTCGGTTCATAGTGGAAAAATACAGCTTTAACCTGCATGTATAGGATGCGAGAGTGTCCGGATACTGGGCAGACAACCGTTTGCACCATGTCTCCGACTGCGCGAAATCTTCCGTCTCCAACAGCCGCAAGCACACGCTCTCATAGTGGGCTTCGGTGAGCCGGCCGGGGTCTTTGCCGAAAAGGGATTGGGCCGCCTCGGCCATAATGCTCACCATCTTTTTCTGCTCCAGCTCCGAAAACACCCGCTGCTTGAGAAAGCCGTCCATGTAGGGGAGCAGCTCCAGCTCAGCTTCGGTTTCATTCTCCTCCTCTTCGGCAATGGAGCGGCGAAGCTGCCGGACCTTGCTTCGGAAATTGTCCAGCTCCCCGCTGAGGACGGAGGCGGCATAGTGGGCGGTTTCGGAATCCTCACTGTTTAACGCAAGCAGGATCACACCCAGGGCGGAGTGGATGTCCCCGCGGATGGTGTTCATCATCACCAGGCGGAGATCCTTGCTCTTGTTTACAAACAGGGCCTCCTCCAGGGGAATCATGTCCCGTTCCCGTTCCTCATCGGCCTTCAGCCGTATCTTGACCCGCTCCTTGCTGAACACCACATCAGACAGACTGGGCTGCATCCACAGCGGCATCCGGAAGAGTATGTAGGAGAAGAGGAAAAACAGAGGGGCCACCACAGGGCAGAGGACCATGACCAAAAACCGCAGCAGATAGGTCCGCCGGTTGTCATGGCACACCTCTACCTTAGCCTTCCGCTCCTTTCTGGTCCGCACGGGGGAGATCACCAGTGCGCCCACGAGCAGGTAGATTACAGCCACCAGCAGGTTCAATAGCCACAGGATAACAAAGTCTCTCTCGCTCAGCATCCCGCTCACAGCGCCGCCTCCTCTATCAGGCGGCTTTCATATCCCGCCGCCAGGAACCGTTTCTGGATGATCCCGGCGTTTTCGCTGCTGGTATTGGAGAGGAGCACATACAGAACGCCGTCCCGCACGGAGCCCATATAGTCGGACTGCCGGGTACTGCTGCTGAGGGCGGATGCGGCGGCAACGCAGTTTCTGTCCGGTACCGGAACCTCCAGCAGAGCGCACTCTGTCAGGCCCTGATCCCTGGCGCCCAGAAAAGCCCTTGCCAGATGAAGGAATGCGTCCCCGGCCATCAGCCGGGAGCCCTCCACATACCGCTGGCTGCTGAGGGCGTCCAGATACTGGTTTGCCCGCACGACGGCGGTCTGGACCATTTGACCGATTACGGCCAGACGGTTGGCCTCCGCCATAGTCATGCGCTGCCAGGGAATGCCCCAGAGCATGAAAATCAGCTCCATGCCGTCCTCGCTGTACACGGCGCTGGCCATCAGGGGCAGGTTTTCCCGCATGGACTTGTTGATAAACACCCGCCGCTCCTTCAGCTCATCGTACATCTCGGTCATGGCGGTGTATTCAATCGAGTGTCCAAGGCTCCTGGCCTCCTTGGAGGTGGAGGAGAAGAGGCGGGCATAGCTGCGGTTTGCCACAGTGTAGATCGCCGCGCCGCCGCAGTCCATCAGCTGGGAGAGGACCCGCACAGCGGTAAAAAGCACCTCTTCCGGAGCCTGCTGCTCCAGGGTGGAGGTGATGTCGTAGATTTTTCCCAGGCTGTCCTTCTGATTCACCAGCTGAATCTCGAAGTTTTCCTTCATCCGCACGTTGCTGTCATTGATTTCTGCGATATCGTTGAGCCGCCCCTCCAGATAGGCGATCTGATCCTGGCTCTCCCGCTTCACGGTGTGGAGCTGGTCCCTTATGTAGCCCACTACCATGCCCACGATGAACAGCTGCGCCATCCACACGTAGGTGTTGTAGTCCAGCAGCACCGCAAAGCCGCTGCGGGTATACATCTGCTGGAGGCAGTACCCAAAGGAGGCCAGAAGGCCTGAGAACACCGCCTGCCTTTGGCCCAGCGTCACGGCAAACAGCAGAACATAGAGCAGAAAAAGGTCTATCCGGTCGAAAAAATCGCTGCCGGCAGCATATTTGTTCAAAAAGAAAAAAAGAAGACCGCAAATTACGTTCTCCACATAGGGCACCAGGGCGGCAATAAAGGTCCGGGTCCTGTGGAGGAACCGGGCCAGCCGGTTTCCTCCGGCATCCTCCGCCCGAATAAAGGACTCCCGGTTGCGCTTCATGAACTGGACAACCTGCTTGACGCCCTCCGGGTACCGAGTGAAAATCCTCTGCCCCAGCTCGCTGGAAAAGGCGGTGCCGTCCAGAATGACCCGGCGGTATTCGCCCACAGACTCGTCGATCACCTCAATGCCGCTGCCCATGGACTCCTGGATCATCTGGGCGAGCTGCAGGCCGTTGATTTCCTCCATGGCGGAAATGTGATAAACTGCCCGCTCCAGCTTTGGTGCGGTAATGGCCTTGCAGGCCAGCTCTGCCGCGTCCTTGACAAACAGCATGGAGAACACGTCGCGGTCGCTGGCAAATATTTTACCGCTCCGGAGCGCCTCCAGGCACATGGCACAGCAGGGGTCCAGAGTCGGCCGTCCCTTTTTCGGAACGCAGTACATGTGGTCCAGGCGCAGCGTGCGTATATCCAGACCCTGGTTTTGGCAGTAATTGGCGCAGATATCCTCTCCCTGGGCGATGGCCATACTGCGGAATCCCTTTGGGTTCGTATTCCAGCCTTCCGGCAGATTGCTGGGGAAGGAGCCTGTGAACACCTCCTGTGAGGACAGATACACAAAGCGGCCACTGCCCCGCATGGTGTAGGCGGTCAGGATATTAATGAGGGCAGCCGTGTACCGCACCGACTCCTGCCGCGCTTTCTCCCAGTTGAAATAGCTGTCCCACGCGCCGGTGAAAATGGTGATATCCGGTTTAATGCTGTCAAAAATGTCCTTTATACTCTCGTCATCATAGGAAAAATTATATGTTTCAAAAACATGCTGCTTAAAGGGCAGCGGTTCTCTTTGACCGGTGAGCAGATAGACTCTTTCTCCATTTTTGTTAAATCTATCGATCAGAGCCTCCGCCAGCTGACCGGTCCCGATCAACAAAATCTCCATATCCTCCTGCTTTCCTGCCAGCGAAATTTCCGGCACATTCATCAAGCTTGTTCCAAACATAGACGCGGTCCTGGCCAACATCTGTGCCAGATACCTTTTGCCGATTTTCGATTATAGACAGAATATATGATTTGCCTTTGTTTGTCAAGAAAAAACTTAAACAAAAGGACTCGAAAAAGGTAAGCACCGTCAGTATTTATTAATCATAAACAATAAGAATTACTATTAGGTATCAAGCGCCCCGATACACAGTATTTTGGGCTGTGATGGTGCACATAAACAGAGCCGTTTAGAGGATTTTTTCCCGCGGCTCCCCTTAATCTGCCCGTTTCTTCATATTTGGGCGGCAATTTAGACAGATGGGTGCTGATCTCCGTCACACCACAAATCATATATTCCGTCAAATTGCCTGTTGAATTTCTGAATCGCTATACATAATGGACATAACAAATTGATATCTGGCAAATCATATATTCTGTCTATAATTGAACCAGCCGCAATTTTTCCAGATATTTAACGTGTTCTGACACGCTGGTCATCAGATATATTCTCGTTGTTTCCACAGACGAATGGCCCAGCGTATCCGCCAGTTTTACCAGATCCCGGCTGACCTGGTAGAATATTGTAGCAAAGAGGTGGCGCAGATTGTGGGGGAACACCTTGGTCGGCTCTACCCCTGCGCAGGCGCAAAGGGACTTCATCTCCTGCCAGATTTGCTTGCGTGACAAACTGCTGCCGTTTTTGGTGAGAAAAATCTCACCAGCGGAGGTTTTTGTTCTCCGGGCATATTTCAGCAGCTTGATACACAGCTTGCGGGAGAGGAGGATGGTCCTGATTTTCCCCTTCAGACGGATAACCGCCTGTCCCTCCCTGGCAGCCTCCACAGTGATGTAGCGCACCTCGCTGACCCGAATGCCCGTGGAGCATATGGTTTCCATCAAGAGCTCCAGCCGAGCCCGGCCCAGCTTGCGGGCTGTTTCTACCAGCCGTTCATACTCCCGGCGGGTCAGCTCGCGGGATTTTTCCCGGAACAGCTGGCGCTGGATCCGCAGAAATTTGATGCGGCATTCCTGCCAGCCTAAAAAGCTGAAGAGTCCGTTAAGGGCGGATATTTTCGAGTTGACTGTCGCGGGGGACAGCCCCTCCGCCAGCAGCTGGTTTTTCCACTGGGCCACCAGCTCTTTGGTCACCATCCTCTCTGCCAGCCACCCGGAGAAGGCGGCGATATCCCGGCAGTACTTCTCAAGCGTGGCTGCGGCCCGGTCTTCCGCCCGCAGGCTCTTGGCGTAGGCGGCGATTTTTTCGGCAGTCAGTTTCCGTGCTTTCATGTATAGTCCTCCTGGTTGTAAAGTTGGACTATTATACACTATTTCGGAAAAATATTCTACAATTTCCTGCTTTGCTGCAGGAAATTGTAACCCACACCCTGTAAGCCGAACCCTTGGACAGGGAAAGGAGGCGCGGCGGTGTATTTCAGGAAGAAATTGGAACTGAGCGGGTAGAAAATTTGGGCGGCTGACCGCCCTGGCCCGGCGGCAAATGCGGGCGGCCGGACAGCGTGGCTGTGCCGGTGCGGCCGCAGAAAAAAGGATATTTTTTAGCAGTTTTAGAGGTCAGGGGGTGATGAGGTGGCAGCCGTGGACCTGGAGGAAGCTTTGAGGGAGGTGTCCTCCCAACAGAGCCACCCTGTGAGCTGTCTTAAAATGACAAAGAAGCGGCGCATGTATCTGCGGGTCAAGCGGATACAGGACGCCGTATTATCGGCGCTGGCCCTGGTAATCCTTTCCCCGCTGATGCTGCTGATTGCCCTGGCCGTCGTGATTGACGATCCCCAGGGCAGCCCAATCTTTTCCCAGATTCGCTGTGGCCGGAACGGAGAGATATTCCGCCTCTATAAATTCCGGACCATGTGCGTGGGCGCGGAGCAGCGTCTGTCTGAGCTGCTGCCTTACAATGAGATGGTCGGACCCGCGTTTAAGATTCAGAACGACCCAAGGATCACCCGTCTGGGGCGGCTTTTGCGGTCCACAGGCCTGGATGAGCTGCCCCAGCTGGTCAATATTTTGAAGGGGGACATGTCAGTGGTCGGTCCTCGCCCCCCGCTTCTCCGGGAGGTTGAGGCATACACCCCGTATCAGCGGCAGAGGCTGGCGGTCACCCCGGGGCTGACATGCTTCTGGCAGGTGAGTCCCCGCCGCAACAGCTTGAGCTTTGACGACTGGGTAGAGCTGGACCTGCGTTACATACGGGAGCAGAGCTGGCTGCTGGACTGGAGGTTGACTTTTCGGACAGTAAGGGCTGTTTTACGCAGAGAAGGGCTGTAGCAAGGGGAGCTGACAGGAGGTTTGAATATGCGAAAAAACAAGGGCGGACCTGGCGGAAGCCGGGCGGTCAAGCCAAAAGGGCGCGGGCGGTTGTTTTTGTGCGGACTGCTTATCGTCGCGCTGCTGGCGCTTGGCGGATATCATCTTTTCTCAAACGAGCTGGAGGTGACGTTCTATCATCTTTATTCCCCCAAAATTGCGGGCGGGGAAAATATCCGTGTTGCTGTTTTGTCAGATCTGCACAACCGGGAGTTCGGACCGGGGAACGCAGAGCTGGTGGAGCAGATTGCAGATTTGAAGCCGGACCTGATTGCAGTGGCGGGCGACATGGTCAATGCAGACGATGAGAATCTGGATGTGATTCTGACTTTGTGCAGCCGGCTGATGGAGATTGCCCCCGTCTATTACAGCCCGGGAAATCACGAGAGCAACCTTATGTATGAAAAGGGAAGCCCCATTGAGCGTATGCTCCTGGAGCAGGGCGTCCATGTCCTGGTGAACCGGGCGGAGGAAGTGACCATACACAGGACCCCCCTCATCATCGGCGGGCTGACCACGTCCACAGAGGGATATGAGGAGTATGGCGCCGTGTTTTTTGACGAGTACGAAAAGAGCGGCGCCTTCAAGCTGCTGATTGCCCACTACCCCAGTCTCTACTACGACTATCTGGCGGACGGACATATCGACCTGGGTATCTGCGGCCACTACCATGGCGGTCTGTTCCGGCTCCCAGTGGTGGGCGGGGTCTACCATGGGGATGAGGGCTTTTTCCCCAAATACAGCGGCGGGATGTATCAGCTTCCCAACAGCACAATCTTTGTCTCCCGGGGCATGGGGGGGCACAACGGCCTGCCCCGTATCAACAACCGGCCTGAGCTGGCGGTCATTGATATCAATGGCCGTCAGGAAACAAATTATTCGTAAATTTCATTGGAGGAGTGATGACAGCATGATTTTGGTATGTGCGATTGTTCCGGCCCTGATTTTATGTCTGGCCATCCTGTACATAATGCTGTTCCGGCGCTTTTTCCTGGTCAAGGCAAAGCTGCCGGTTCTGGGTATACGGGGGGCGTTGGGCCGAACAGAGGGTAAGCGGCGAAGGATCGCGGCTCTGGGCGCACTGTTCCTTGTGGTCTGCCTGACCGCCCAGCTGGCCGTCAGCGCCTGGGCGCCCGGTATGCTGATGGTGTTTAGCTATGAGGAGGCGGCCCGGGGGCAGAATCCCAACGTCACCCGGTTTAACGAGTCCAACATCCTCTCCGATGACATTCTGGAGCAGGTTGTGCAGCGGAGCGGCCTGGGGATCAGCACGGAGCAGCTGTCCGGGTGTTTGAGTATCTCAACCCCTTTGGATGCGGAGAAGCTGGATGTCACTCAGGAGTCGGACATGAAGATATCCACAGAATACCGGGTCTACTGCTCCGGGCGGGTGGCCCTGTACGGCACAGACCCCAAGACGGTGCTGAACCTTCTGGCCGACGTATACTGGGAGGACTTTGTGCTGAACTATGCGGAAAATGACAGTATTCTGGACTTGTCCTTTGAAAGACTGGATGGTATGGAGTATCTGGACGCGAAGGACTATCTGGAAATGCAGGCAAACAAGCTGCGCAACTATCTCCCCGGCTACAGCAGCGAGAGCAGCAGCTTCCGGGCGGCGGGAAACGAGGAGACCTTTTCCTCCCTGTCCCAGAAAATCAGCAACTTTATTGACATCGAGCTGGAGCGATATGAGGCCTTTGTCCTGGAAAATGGCCTGGCTGACAACCGGACCACCTATCAGTCCAGAATGCAGTACGCCAACCACCAGCTGGATGTTACAAGGCGGAAGGAGATGGCGTCCCACGACGTGCGGATTGAGGCCATCAACATGTATAATGCCTACATGACCCGCTTTGTGCTCATTCCCACCTATGACACCGACAAGGAATTTTACATGTCCAAGACTAAGGTGGGTGTGGACTACTTTGCCGATGAGGCGAAGGAGCATTTGGAATCCGCCACAGAGCTGGTGGAGGAAATTGAGCACAACACCTATGCCTCCCAGCAGATCGGCGGCTCCCACGCTGCCGTCTCCGCTTACGAGCAGGCAGATCAGCGGATTGAGGCCTTGAAGGCCGAGCTGATTAATCTGGCGGCCCAGAGCCGTGAGCTTTGCAGCACCTACGTCCGTGAGAAGCGGGACGGCTACATCCAGGTGAGCTTTGCCGCGCCGGCTGTTCTGGACAGCACCCTGAGGGCGCTTCTGCTCACAGCCCTGTTTGCCGCCGCCCTGGGCGGAAACGCCGTGCTGGATCCCCTTTACCGGGAATACAAAAAGGGCCGTCCTGCCGGGCGGAGAGGCAGCCGCAAAGTAAAGAACCAGGAGGAACCCGCATCATGAAAGAACTGGATGTATTTCGATATCTGAAAAAATACCGCGCTGTCATCGCCGGACTGTCGGTTCTGGCGGGTGTCATTTTCTTTCTGATTGCCCAGCTCCGAATTCAGCAGTACACCGCCGTCACGGTGATTGAGTATACCGGTGCCCGGGCTGAGGAGGGGTACTCCCCGGATGGAAAGAAAATCGATACCTCTGAGCTGTACGCCACCAATCTGGTTGCCCAGGCGATGAAAAAGCTTGGGATCGACGATACTCAGGCCACAGCTGACAGCATCCGCATGAATATCCATGTGGAGCCGATCATCACCGAGGAGGACCTGATGATACAGCAGTCCATGCTGGACAACGGAGAGCTGGACTATGAGCTGAATCCCACCCGCTATGTGGTGTCCTTTCATTGCGGAGTCAGCAACGGTAAGGAGTACCCCCGCAAGGTCCTGAACCAGATCCTGCAGGAGTATGCCAGCTATTATGGAAAGAACCACGTCAACACCTCCCTGGCCGCAAACCCGGTCAGTGATATTACCACAAAGGGCTATGACTACCTGGAGATGGCGGAGGTCATGGATGATACCCTGACCAATATTGCGGAGCATCTCTCCGATAAGGTGGAGTGGAACGGCGAGTTCCGCTCCAGCCGGACTGGCCGAAGCTTCCAGGACCTGAAGGACGAGTTTGAATTTATCCGGGATGTGGAGGTCCGGCAGCTCTTTTCCAAGATTCTTGCGGGCAGGATTACCAAGGACCGGGACCTGCTGCTGGAGAAGTACCGGAACCGGAACAACAACCTGCTTATCTCCAATAATGCCGCCGCTTTTGAAATCGAACGCATCCAGGGCATTATCGGCGCCTATGAGGACGCTATGGGGGAGTTCAGCGTCCCCGTTGTCAACGACGCGGGAGAAAACGTGGGTGATGTGCTCCAGAACAATGTTCTGCCCGACGTCTATGACGACTGGAATGAGGACGAGGATGGGAATTGGGCGCCGGTGGATCGGACCGCAGAGTACGACGTGCTGCTGCGAAAGTACATTGAGGACCGGACCCTCTATGAGCACAACGTAATCGACAGCGACTACAACAACTACATTCTCAGTGTGTTTGCCAGCGCCCCCGCCAGCTCGTCCCAGACCGCTCAGGATCAGATCCAGACGGAGATTGCCCGCTTGGCAAAGGAGATCAACGACCTCCAGTCCGTCTACTATGAGACCAACGACGAGTACAACGAGTATCTGGGCGCCCAAAACATTATGATGCTCTCCAGCGTCCGTGTGACAGAGCGGTTCCCCATCCTGATCTTCACCATCCTGATTGTGGTGATCTTTGGCGCGCTGGGTTGTGCCGGGGCGGCGCTCTTCGGGCGGATTGAGGACTTCATCGAGTATTACGCCTTTACCAACAAGGTGGACGGACTGCCCAACCGGGCCAAGTGCGACCAGTTTATCGCCTCCCGGGAGGGACGGCCTCTGCCCGAGACTTTCGCCTGCGTTGTGTGCAAGCTGGCAAACCTGCAGGTGGAAAACGCCCGGTTGGGCCGGGAGACAGGCGACCAGATGCTGAAAGACTTTGCCGGAATGCTGACCTCTGTGTTCCCGCCCTCCGACAAGCTGTTTGTGGGAAACAATGGTGCGGGGCAGTATCTGATCTTTGCCGATTCTCTGGAGGCGGACCAGATAGAGGCGGCCCTGTTCCAGATGGCAGTTGCCCTGGAGCAGCGGTCTCAGGAGCATGGATATCTTCTGGAGCTGCGTCACAGCTATGCCCAGGCGAGCGCAGAGCAGTGCTACTATATCCGTGAATTGCTCTCCATCGCCATTAAGAGGGTCAATGCGGCCGGCGCAAAAACAGAAGCCAGCGCCGCAAGCAAGTAAAAAAGCTGGAAGGAAGGGGGGATATGGTTGAGTTCCGTTCTATACATGATTCTGGCCACCGGCATGTTCTTCTTTCAGGACACCTATTTTTCCTTGGGCGGCATGGAGCTGAGCCTGAAAAACCCCTGTGCTCTGGCAATTCTCTTTCTGGCGCTGCTGAACTTTACGGCAACGGTGCGTCTGGACCGCCTGATGGTCCTGAGCCGCCATACGGCAGTCCAGGCGCTGCCCTATCTGATTCCACTGGTCTTTTCTGCTGTGATCTGGGTGGGCGCAAAGGCGGAGAGCGCCACTGTTTTGAACGGCGTCTCCATGATCCTGCCCCAGCTACTTTCGGTGCTGGTGGCTGCCGCCACAATATACCTGTTTGGCAGCAAGGGAATTTGGTACTGCCTGGGGGCTATGTGTGCCGCGAATTTTATCAGCGCTCTGGTGGTGATTTATGCAGGCGGCCTGGCCGAGTTTCTGCAGGAATTTTATACCCTTCTCATCACCTTCAGCCAAGAGACCGGACCCCTGATGCTGCAGCTGGAGACCCATGACCTGACCTTCGCTTTCGGCCCTTTCCTGCTCTATCTCCTGCTGCACTGGAAAACATCCCCCCACCCCGTTTTGTGGCTGGTCATTGTCTCCTTCTTCTGTCTGGTTGGACTGAAGCGGATTGCGTTTCCCGCTCTGGTCCTGGCCCTTGTGACGGTGCTGCTTCTGCGCCTGATGCCGGACCGGGCCGCCAGACAGACAGCGATGTGTGTGTCCATCGCGATGATGGCAGTCAGCTTTCTCTATATTGTGGGGATTCGCTACGGCCTCTTCGACTATCTGGAGGCACAGCTTGGACTGGACACCAAGGGCCGGGCGCTGCTCTTTGCCAATGTAGCGCCCTACTACGAAATCAGTTTTACCTACATGGGCCAGGGAACAGGGTTTGAGCGCATGGTAGAGTGGCTCTCCGGAGCGGTGCAGACCGTTCCCCTGCGCACTCAGACCCAGATTCACAATGATTTTCTCCGCATGTACCTGAATATTGGCTTCATTGGGTACTGGGTCTGGCTGTGGAGCTGGCTGCCGGCACGGCTGGGCTACTGGTTCCGCCAGGCGGGGAAGGATGCGGGCTGCCTTTTCCTGGGAATCTGTGTCTACTGCTTCATCCTCTATGCCACAGACAACACGATCTATTACCCATACACTATGATCGCCTGTGCCCTGGTCCCCATGGCCTGCCGGTTTGATATCCAAGCGAAGACCGCCCTTGAGCGGCGCTGCGCCCAGTGGAGCGGGGCGGCGGAAGGGAGCTTGGACACGCTGCATGTTGAGAGGTGAGCCGAGTTGCGCAATGGGAAGCTGCGGATATGCTTTGCCGCGTCCTCCGGCGGGCATCTGTCGGAGCTGATGATGCTGCGCCCCCTGATGGACCGCTATGACAGCTTTCTGGTCACAGAGAAGACGGCCTACAGGGCTGTTCCAGAGGGGATGCGGTGCCACGGCCTCCTTCAGGTCAACCGGCGGGAGTGGTCCTGTCTCCCAAGGCTGATTGTAAACGCCTTTCTCGCCTTGGGGATCTGCTTTCGGGAACGGCCGGACGCGGTCATCTGCACAGGGGTGCTGGCAACAGTACCCCTGTGTCTGCTGTGCAAGCTGTTTGGGAAAAAGCTGGTGTTTATCGAGTCTTACGCCAAGGTGAACACCCCCACCCTGACGGGAAAGCTCATCTACCCCTTTGCGGACCGGTTCTATGTTCAGTGGGAGGAGCTGCTGGAATTCTATCCGAAGGCCGTGTACATAGGCGGCGTCTATTGAGGTAACGGCATGATATTTGTAACGGTTGGCTCTCAAAAGTTTCCTTTTGACCGCCTGATCAGGAAGGTGGACCAGCTGGTCCGGGATGGCATCATAGAGGATGAGGTCTTCATCCAAACGGGGACCAGCCAATATGTTCCCCAATGCCCCCATCAGGCATTCTGCGGGCAGGAGCACTTCGCGGAACTGATGGAGACCTGCAATATTCTCATCACCCACGGCGGCGCGGGCACGATGGTGAACGCAGTGAAGCAGGGGAAAAGGGTAATCGCCGTCCCCAGGCTGGCCCAGTACGGTGAGCATGTGGACGACCACCAGATGGAGCTGGCAGCGCGGCTTCATGCGCTGAACCTGCTCTGCGTCTGTCTGGATACAGAGCTGCTGCCGGAGGCGCTGCTTTCCGTCAGAGGCCGCAGCTTTGCGCCCTTTCGCTCCAATACAGAGATCTTCCTCGCGTCTCTGGACAGCTATATTCATTCGCTGTAAACAGGAGGGAGCTATGAAAATTTTAGAGGTCGGACCCAGTGAGACCCGTTCCCGGGGCGGAATGGCGGAGGTTATCCGCGGTATCCGGGAGAGCGAAGTCCTGAGCGGGGAGTTTGAGGTGGACAGCTTCCCCTCCTACGTTGACGGCAGCCTGCCCGTCCGGCTGCTTTATTCCCTGTATGGATACCTCCGGTTCCTCGCCTGCTACAGAAGATACGACCTGTTCCACATCCACACGGCAGAGCGGGGCAGTACCTTCCGCAAGAATTTTTACCTGCGGAAGGTGAAGCGGGCGGGGAAGAGGGCTGTCGTCCACATCCACGGTGCGGAGTACCTCACCTTCTATGACGGGCTGGACAGAGGGAAAAAAGAAATTGTAAAGGACTTTTTTCAACGGGCAGACCTGGTGCTGGCCCTGTCGGACAGCTGGAAGGATGAGCTGGAACGCCGTTTTCAGATGAAGGCCTGCCAGACCCTGTACAACGGCGTGGAGCCTGCGGAGCTCCAGCTGGCGGTCTCTGACCCGGCGGAGCACCGGAACTCCTTTTTAATGCTGGGCAGGCTGGGAGAACGGAAGGGGACCTACGACCTCATCGCCGCGGCAGAGCTGGCTCTCCGGCAGAATCCTGGACTGAAGCTCTGTCTGGCGGGGGACGGCGAGGTGGACCAGGTTCGGGCCCTGGTAAAGGAGAAAGGGCTGGAGCAGAATATCACGGTGCCGGGATGGATTGACAGGGCAGAGCGGCTGCGCCGCCTGCGGAACGCCGCCACTGTGGTCCTGCCCTCCTACCACGAGGGTCTGCCTGTCTCTATCCTGGAGGGAATGGCGGCGGGCAAGGCCGTCATCAGTACCACTGCGGGCGCAATTCCGGAGGTGGTCGGGGAGGAAAACGGAATTCTGGTTGCCCCCGGCGACATACCCGCCCTTGCGGACGCCCTGCTGCGGTGCAGCAGCAGCCCCGGGCTCCTGACAAATATGTCTGAAAACAACCGAAAAAAAGTGGAGCTGGAGTTCAGTGTCCGGCGGGTGCATCAACAGCTGGCATCGTATTACAGACAGGTCATGGAGTGAGGAGGCTGAAATGGAGAAACCGCTCATCAGTGTGATCGTGCCGGTGTACAACGTGGAGGACTATTTGGAGGGGTGCCTGCGCTCTCTTTTGGCGCAGACCTATCCCAGGGTAGAGATCATCCTTGTGGATGACGCCTCCACAGATAACAGCGGCGCTCTCTGCAGCGACTACGCGTCCCGGGACAGCCGGATACAGTCGGTCCGCCTGCCTCAAAACCGGGGGCCGTCCGCAGCCCGAAACGAGGGGATTTGCCGGGCACAGGGGGCATATATCTCCTTTGTGGACGCCGATGACCGTGTGGAGCCGGAGCTTCTGGAGCGGCTGTATGAGAGCCTGGAGCAGGCCGGGGCGGAGGTCAGCGCCTGCGGGGCTGGCGGCATTGATTTGAAGCGCGGCCCCGCCGCCGTCTATACCCGGCCGGAGGCGATCCGCTGTCTGGCCCGGGGCGCCCCCTTCAACCTTGTGCCCTGGGGCAAGCTCTACAGCGCGGAGCTGGTAAAAAAGACGCTCTTTCCGGAGAATATTTTTTACAGTGAGGATCTGCTCTTCCTCTATTCCGTCCTGAAACAGAGCCGACGGGTCAGCTACCGGCCGGATGTCCTCTACCACTACACCCAGAGGGAGGGCAGCCAGATGCAGAGCGGTGCCAGTGAGCGGAAGCTTACAGCCTTTGACGCCCAGGATTTTGTCTGTGAGGACGCCAGGGTGAACTTCCCGGAGGCGGCGGAGGATTTCCGCCTTCTGGCCCTGGAGGCCAACCGCTGCCTGGCTGTGCTGACGGTGAAGAAGGGCGGGGAGGGCGGACATACTTTTGGGTATTTAAAGCGGATTCAGGAGAACACCCGGCGGCAGTTCAGCTGGAGGCTGCTGAGGCGATGCTCCCGAACAAGAGACGCGGCGGCGCTGCTGGCCCTGTGCGCCAGCGCATGGGGATTTTGGGCGGCGGCCTCAGCCGTTACCTGGATGAAGCGGTTGGGAGGCGGCCGGTGATGGGACAGGAGAGGCCGCTCATTAGTGTGGTTGTGCCGGTGTACAACGTAGAGGGGTATTTGGAAAAGTGTCTGGCCTCGCTGGCGGCCCAGACCTATTCCCATATGGAGGTCATCCTGGTGAACGATGCCTCCGATGACGGCGGCGGCCGTATCTGCGATGCCTGGGCAGCCCGGGACGGCCGGTTTCAGGTGATTCACCTCCCGGAAAACCAGGGGATTTCCGCCGCCAGAAACAGGGGAGTCAGCCGGGCGTCGGGGAGCTACATCGCTTTTGTGGATTCGGATGACTATGTGGAGCGTCATTTTCTGGAAACACGGTATGCCGCGCTGACGGAAAACCGCGGGGAGATCAGCATCTGCGGAAATGAAGGCCTGCGCCTGAGGGCCGGACTCGCCCAGGTTCTCTCCCCGGAGGAGGCGGCCCGGTGCATGGCCCGGCGCACACTCTTCCTGTGGACCGCCTGGGGAAAGCTTTTCCCGGCGGAGCTGGCAAAGCAAATCCCCTTTGACAGACAGGCCCTTTGCTGCGAGGACCTCCTGTTTTTTTACCAGGTTATGAAGCGAGTCCGGCGAATCGCCTATGTGCCGGACCCGCTGTATCACTACGTCTATCGGGAGGGCAGTATCATCAACCACGGCGTGACGGCAAAGCGGTGTACAGTGCTCTCTGTCCTGGACCGGATATGCAGGGACACCGCCGGGCGCCCGGAGGTGGAGACGTGCTTTCACCAGATCGCAATGGATACTGCTGCCCGACTGGCCATGCAGGCCGTAGAGAGCGGTGCGGACGGCGGCCTTCGGGACTATCTGAAATGTTTTCGGAACACCACCCGCCGCCATTTCAGCCGGAGGGCGATGGCGCTGTGTCCGGATATAAAGGATGCTGCGGCACAGCTGGCCCTCTGCGCCGGCGTGCCGGCCTTTGGGACGCTGGCCGCCGCCTACAGGCTGATAAAGTCCATGAAGAAGTATGGAATGGGGTGACAAAGCCCAATGGGCAGCGCGGAACATATCACTAAAAATATCAAATATGCTGTGGCCGGCGAATTTCTGCTGGCCGTGCTGAAATTTTTATCCCGCCGGGTATTCGTTCTCCTGCTGGGGCGGGAGTACCTGGGGCTGAACGGTCTTTTTACCGATGTGCTCTCCATGCTGTCCCTGGCTGAGCTGGGGTTCAGCGTCTCCATTACCTACAGTCTCTACCGTCCTGTGGCCCAGGGGGACACGGAAATGATAAAATCTCTGGTCCGGCTGTACCGCCGAGTTTACCGGACCATAGGCCTGGTAGTTTTGGTGTCAGGGCTGTCCCTGACCCCGTTTTTGAGCTTCTTTTTCAAGGAAGTGCCACAAAATATCCCTGATATTCCCTTGATCTATGTGCTGAACCTTATTAACGCCAGTATCTCCTATTTTTTTACCTACAAATCCACGCTGCTCTTTGTACACCAAAAAAAGTATATAGAGACCTCTATCCGCGCTATTGTGTCGCTGGCCGCCACTGCGGTTCAGATCGCAGTGCTCTTTTTGACCAGGAACTATCTGTTTTACCTGTATGTCGCTATAGGCGCCACAGTGATACAGAATGCCGCCATCTCGGTGAAGGCAAGCAGACTTTTTCCTTATCTGCGGGAGAAGGACGTCCGCCCCCTGCCCGCCGGGACGCTGGATGAGATCTACCGCAATGTGCGCGCCATGCTGCTACACCGGATTGGAGCCGTAGCGGTTTTCAATACAGATAACCTTTTGATCTCTAAATTTGTAGGTGTGGCGGCTGCCGGGCTGTACTCCAACTACATGATGATACGGGGCTTTCTGAATATCCTGGTCAACGCACTGTTCGACGCCATTACGGCCACCCTGGGACACCTGACCGCAACAGAGACGGAGGCATACAAGCAGACCGCCTTTCGCCGCCTGAGCTTTTTCTCCGCCTGGCTGTTTGGCTGGATGAGCATCTGCTTGCTCTGTCTCTACGATCCGTTCATTGACATTTGGCTGGGGAACGGCTACCTGCTGTCCAAGCCGGCAGTACTTCTGATTGTGCTGAATTTTTATTTCAACAGTATGCGTACCCCGGTGAACAACACCAAAAGCGTTCTGGGCCTCTTCTGGGATGACCGCTATAAGTCGATTGTGGAGGCGGCCGTCAACCTGGCTGTCTCCGTGATATTGGTCGAGCGCTGGGGCGTTGAGGGCATTATGGCCGGGACCTTAATCAGTACGCTGTCCTTTCCCTTCTGGTGCGAGCCCATGGTACTCTGTCACCGGGGCCTGCACTCGTCTGTTAAGGGCTACTTCAAAGACTATTTGCTGCATCTGACTGTCACCGTTATTGCCGGAGCAATAACATGGCTGCTGTGCTGCGCAGTTGGCGAAGGGTATGCCGGTTTTATGCTGAAATGCCTGATCTGTGCGGCAATTCCAAATTTGATTTTCCTGGCTGCCTACCAGCGGACAGAGGATTTTGCGTTTTACCGCCATATACTGAAGCGTGCGGTGCGGAAAAAAGCTTGAATCTTTGGATGGAATCACCCACTTGGATGTAAGTCCAGTGGGTGATTTTTTGTAGAATAATCAGGAGGTTTTACAGGGATATAGTCTGGGTTCCATGGAACGTCAGATTTTGGAAGCAAAGAGCGGGGCATGGAAGCACCATGTCCCGCTATTTGCCGGGTGCCTATAAAACAGTAATCAAAGATGAATGGCAGCAGGATAATCGCGTTAAGCGGCCAGACAGAATACAGAAATGCGGCGGCGGCATCGTGGAGGTGTCGCGTACCGCTTGATGAAAAGGTCTTGGAAACGGGCTGTAATGAGCATGAATTGTCGAACTGGGGTAAAGCCGGCATTGCAGGGATCCTTTGTATTCAGGCAGAACACTCTTTCATATTTTGAAAAGTGTAAGTTTGTCAAACAAATTGGACAATGAATTCAGCGGGGGAAAGCCAGGAAAGAGGGCGCATCGGTAGGTTGTTAGTACGATGGTTATGGACAGCAAGCTGTTTGTCAAAGTCAGCCAGAGAGAAGAAAGAGTGGACA
>JAAVYL010000125.1 GCA_022791075.1 Lawsonibacter sp.
CCAGGCGGCGGCTGGCCTCCTGGGCCACCAGCTGGCCCATGCGGGTAATGCGGAAGGCGGTCTTCTTCACCGTCTCCGCCACCACGTCAAAGGGCTGGCCCTTGACCCCCTGAAGGGCATGGTACACCACGCCGGGGCCGGAGACCCCCACATTGATGACCCGCTCCGGCTCGCCTACGCCGTGGAACGCCCCGGCCATAAAAGGGTTGTCCTCCACTGCGTTGCAGAACACCACCAGCTTGGCGCAGCCGAAGCCGCCCTTGCCGGCAGTTCTCTCCGCCAGCTCCTTGATGGTCCGGCCCATCAGGGCCACTGCGTCCATGTCGATTCCCGCCTTGGTGGAGCCCACATTCACACTGCCGCAGACAATATCTGTGGTGGCCAGTGCCTCGGGGATAGAGCGGATGAGGATGCGGTCGGCGTCGGTCATCCCCTTCTGCACCAGGGCGGAGAAGCCGCCGATAAAGTTAACCCCGCAGGTCTTCCCCGCCCGGTCCAGGGCCTGGGCAAAAGGGACGTAGCTGTCCGTCTCCGCCGCCGCCGCCACCAGGGCGATGGGGGTCACGGAGATGCGCTTGTTGACGATGGGGATGCCGAACTCCTTTTCAATGGCCTCGCCGGTGGCCACCAGCTTTTCAGCATAGCGGGTAATTTTATCATACACCTGGTCACAGGCGGTTTTCACGTCGCTGCGGGCGCAGGACAGCAGAGAGATGCCCATGGTAATGGTGCGCACGTCCAGATGCTGCTGGTCAATCATCTGGATGGTCTGCATGATTTCGTGTTGGTTGAGCATAACAGCCTCCTATGGCAAATTGTCGTGTAAGCGGGCGGCTGTCAGCCGCCCCGCATGGTTCAGATCCGGTGCATGGCGTTGAAGATGTCCTCCCGCTGGATGCGGATGGACAGCCCCTCCTCCTGGCCGGCCCGGGCCAGAATGTCGGTCAGATCACCGATGGATTTTTCACAGGCGGCGGTGTCCACCAGCATGACCATGGTAAAGAAGTCCTGGAGGACGGTCTGGGTAATGTCCAGAATGTTGATGTTGTGCCGGGCCAGCAGGGAGCACACAGCGGCTGTGATGCCCACCCGGTCCTTGCCGATGACGGTGACGATGGCTTTCATAACAATGTTCCTTTCCATTCAATCTAGGCCTCCCGCTGCGGAGGGAGCCCTTAGTTCAATTCATCCAATGTGAGCTCAAAGCCGTCTAAAAACTGGTCCATGAAGTATTTCAGGGCGGGGCTTGGATTTTTGCACAGGGCGGCATAGGTCTGCTCTCTGGCCTTTTTAAACTCGGTGTTGCCGGCCTTCAGCTCCTCCACGCACTTGAGGTAGGCCGACAGCTTGTCCGCCGCCTTGACAACAGCGCGGATTTCCGGGTCGGGGATGGTGACGGCGTCCTCAAAGTCGGGGCGCAGGTCAGGGGGGAGCATGGACAGCAGCTTTATCTCCGCCACAGCCTCCACGTCCTTATAGGCGTTTTGAATGTCCGGATTGTCGTACTTGATGGGGGTGGGCATGTCACCGGTGAGGATCTCGCTTGCGTCGTGGTACAGGGCGGCCACAGCCACAGCGCCGGGGTCAATCCTTCCGCCGAAATGCCGGTTCTCAATGACAGCCAGGGCGTGGGCCAGCACCGCCACCTGGTGGGAGTGCTCCTGGATATTCTCCAGCCGGGTGTTGCGCATCAGGCCCCAGCGGTTGATGTACCGCATCCGGGAGATCATGGGAAAAAAGTTGTAGGCCAAGGCGAAAACGCTCCTTTTGTGAAGTCCCCCTATTCTACCATAGCCAGAAGCGGTTGTAAACTGAAAAAGGACGGCTTTTCAGCTGTCCTTCTCCAAAGATTTTTTCTTTTTCCATGCCCGCCAAGTGAAAAATACAAGCGCCAGCGCCAGCAGGCCCCGGACGATACCCACCGCAATGGCAAGAATGGTGGACCGATCGCGAATCCCCGGTACCGTCATATAGAGATACAGCCGCTGGAGCCCGCCGATCAGGCCCCAGGGGCACACAGAGAAATATGGATTCAGGACCAGGCAGCTCAGCCCCACTGCCAGCCAGCCCATAATAAGCCAGGGATGCTTTTTTGCCAGCAGCAGGGGCAGGCCCAGGATGACCAGGGCGGCACCGGGGAGTATCAGGACGGGCGCCCCCATCAGTCCAACCAGGCTCAGACCCACCCCAGTTACCTCAACTACAACACCTAAGGTCTGCATTGGGGTCAGCCCCGGTTTTGCTTCCCGCTCCACATAGATCACCTTTGCTTCCGGCGGCTCCGGGGGCTGGGGGCGCTCCCCCTCCCGGACCAGCTCGTCCACACTGACCCCAAACAGGTCGGCCAGCTTGATAATTTTCTCCAGGTCGGGGGTGGACTGGGCAGTCTCCCACTTGCTCACACTCTGCCGGGAGACCTCCAGTTTCTCCGCCAGGTCGTCCTGGGACATGCCCCTCCCGGTGCGCAGGGACAGTATTTTTTCTCCTAATGTCATAACCTTGACCTCCTGATCATGTGAAATACAGAATTTGCATTCCTGCACTTTTCACCCCTGCGGGGGTGGAGACGCAGAGGGATTGCATGTCTGTATTATAGAAGAAGCCGGGCAAAAAGCAATCAAGCGGACTTGGAAATTCCCGCAACCGGCAGTTGCGGAGGGCAAAAAATCAATCATAACACAGGCAGGCTGCAATATTTTGGCAGTGCAGGGCTGATTCAACATTGCATTCCGGCTCTGTTTCTGGTATGATACCAATAATCTGCCTTCTGGCGGCTGTGTGTGCCGCCGGAGAGCTTTTGGGAGGAATTTTATGACAGCGCAACAAATCCTGATCTGCCTTACCATTGTACTCTATCTGGGGTTCATCACCTGCGTGGGTATTTACTTCAACCGCAAGGGAAGCGGCGCCAATACGGACGAGTACTACCTGGGCGGCCGCAGAATGGGCCCGCTGGTGGTGGCCATGAGCGCCGAGGCCTCTGACATGAGCGGCTGGCTGCTTATGGGGCTGCCCGGTCTGGCCTATTTGAGCGGCATTGCGGAGCCCTTCTGGACCGCCGTCGGCCTGGCCGTCGGCACCTATTTCAACTGGCTGCTGGTGGCCAGGCGGCTGCGCCGGTACTCCGCCCGGCTGGACGCCATTACCATCCCCAGCTTCTTCTCCAGGCGATACAAGGATGACCGGCACATCATCTCCTGCATCGCGGCGGTCATCATTGTGATTTTCTTTGTCCCCTATGTGGCCTCCGGCTTTAAGGCCATTGGAACCCTGTTCAGCACCTTGTTTGATTTGGATTACCACACCGCCATGCTGGCCGGGGCCGCCATTATCATTATCTATACCGTGCTGGGCGGTCTGGCTGCCGTGGCCACCATCGATCTGATCCAGTCTGTGGTTATGTCCATCGCCCTGGTCTCCATTGTCAGCTTCGGCGTCATCCAGGCCGGCGGCTGGAGCCAGGTGATGGCCAATTCCCAGGAGATGGCGGGGTATCTGAACGTTTTCCAGGGCTATAACACCGCGACTGGGAAGACAGGCGCCTATGGCCTCCTGGCTATTGTCTCCACCCTGGCCTGGGGGCTGGGCTACTTCGGTATGCCCCACATTCTGGTTCGGTTCATGTCCATCGGGGACGAGAAGAAGCTCACCATCTCCCGCCGTGTCGGCTCCATCTGGGTGGTCATTGCCATGGGGGTGGCCGTCCTCATCGGTGTTGTTGGCTTCAGCGTGTCCAAAACCGGCAAAATCGTCACCCTGGCCACCAGCTCCGATTCCGAGACCATTGTCATCCAGCTGGCCAATCTGCTCAGCCACTGCGGCGTGGCCTTCGCCCTGCTGGCCGGCGTCACCCTGGCCGGCATTATGGCAAGCACCATGTCCACCGCCGACTCCCAGCTGCTGGCTGCCGCCTCCTCCATGTCTGAGGACCTGCTGCGCAACTTTCTCGGCATCAGGATGGACAACAAAACCTCCATGCTCTTCGCCCGGGGGACTGTCGTTGCAATCGCAGTGGTCGGCGCGGCGCTGGCCTGGAATCCAAACAGCTCCGTGTTCCAAATTGTCTCCTTCGCCTGGGCGGGCTTCGGCGCCACCTTCGGTCCCGCCATGCTGTGCGCCCTGTTTTGGAGGCGGAGCAACCGCCAGGGCATTATGGCCGGCCTGGTGGCCGGGGGCGGCATGATCTTCATCTGGAAATTCCTGGTCCGCCCCCTGGGCGGCGTGTGGAATATCTACGAGCTGCTCCCCGCCTTCCTGGTGGCCTGCGCCGCCATTGCAGTGGTCTCCCTGCTCACCCCGGCGCCGGAGCAGGAGATTCTGGACGCCTTCGACGAGTACAACCGCTGACGCAGGAGCCGGCGCACCCTAAGGCAACTTGAAGATCCGATGATACAAAGAGAGCCCGCTGCAAGTTCCGTGCTTGCAGCGGGCTCTCTCCTGCTATGCGCGAACCGCCTTTTACCCCAGCGCGTTGTGCCGTCAGCTGAAGAAAAATCCGGCCGTCATGTCCAGGTAGTTCTCCCCGCTATAGGCCGGATACCGCTCCCGAACCGCAGCCTTGAATTCCTCTCCGTCAGCGCAGGCGGCGGCAATGGTCTTCAGATCCTCCAGATAACAAATCTTGGTCTCCGCGTCCCTCAGGTCCTCCGGGGTGTAGTGGGAGGTGAGGATCAAATCATAGCCGTTCCGGATGCAGCTGCGCAGCTGGGCAATCATGGCGTCGGCGTGGCCGGTTCCGGCTGCAATGGAGTGGCAGTCATGGCCCAGCATGTGGGTGTAGACCGCATTGATCTCGGGAATCTCAATGTCAAAGGCCTCCGCCGTCTGGTGAATGACAAACCGGATACCGCCAATGGTCACCTCGCCCTCGGTAAGGGTGTGGGTAATGGGGTGGATAGAACTGTCAAATGCGCTGCCAAAGACAGCGGCGAACTGGTCGATCAGGGCCCTTCCTCCGCCCTGAGAGGCGTACTGCGCAGCGTTGGCTGTGGCGTATTTGGAGACGCCGGGGAGGAAGGCGGCGCCTGCGCCGTGGTAGGCCACCAGCACACCGGCCACGTCCCGGTCCGCCAGATACTCATTCAGCGCGTTTATGCTGTCGGTGAAGCAGGGGGACTCAATCACCACAAATTTCCCCGCTTTTTCCACCAGAAACACCTCGTCCGCCAGCGGGTCGCCGGTCTGGTAGGCATGGAGCTTTACTCCGCCGAAGTCATAGATGTGCATTTCGCCCTGGGCCAGCCGGACAGCGGTAAAATCACTTTTGTTCATCATGTGTACCTCCAAATGATTCGTTTTTTTGCAGCGGGAGTGTTTCCATCACTGTGCCTGCATCATACAGCATCCAAAAGCGTTTGAAAAGTACGCACAATTTTGTGGCATAGTTACCCAAGGGTAACGATTGGGCCGCTGCCGGGGAAAACAACCCCGCCGGTTCAAGGAGGCCTCTCCCCCTGGCGGGAAGAAGAATTTCCTTGCTCTCACCATGGACGGTACGGTAAAATAGGGCTGTACAGCATTTTTAGAGGCCAACAGAGAGGAGGATTTGGTGATGGAGGCAAAAGTCCTGCCCGCCTGCCCGGTGGAAACAACGCTGACCCTCATCAGCAACAAGTGGAAGGTGCTCATTATCCGGGATCTGCTGTCTGGTACAAAACGGTTTGGGGCGCTGAAAAAATCCATCGGCGGCGTGAGCCAAAAGGTGCTGACCTCCCAGCTCCGGCAGATGGAGGAAAACGGCCTGCTGACTCGGACGGTCTTCCCGGAGGTACCGCCGCGGGTTGAGTATTCCCTGACCGAATTGGGGCGCAGCCTGAAGCCGGTTTTGGACGCGATGGGGTCCTGGGGCGAGGAATACAGGGCGATGCAGACCCGGCTTACAGGCCGGGGTATCCCTGAACCCCCGGACCAGACCGCGTGTCCAGGACCTGAATCAAGCACAGGGAATACTCCGGCAGTAAAATTTGAACAAAATTGAGAGACAAAATTCGGCGGGGTCTTGTAAAGAAATTTGTTGTGTTTTGCTTTATATATGATATAATAAAGCTACAGGAGGTGTCACGCATGGCGCAGGTCATGGTCAACTTTCGTATTGATGAGGACGTTAAGAAAAGCATGGAGAAGGCTTGCAGAGAAATGGGGCTGAGCATGACAGCGGCCTTTACAATTTTTGCCACAAAGGTTGGCAAGGAAAAACGGATACCATTCGAGATCACAGCGGGACCCAGCAGCGCCAGCTCCTGCCAGCGGCAGTGCCATTATGCAGGGACCGGGTGTGCTCCTGAGGAGGAACCGCAGGGACTGCTCCAAACGCAGAAACAGCTGGAGCGCCTGTGCTCAGAGATTCGGCAGTCACTGACCTCCATCCACACTGCGGTCCCTTCCTCAATCACAGGGCTTACCATGGAGCGGATCCGGCTCCTGTGCGGCGATGAGCTGAAGGACAAGGCTCAAGGGGTCTCCGCCGCCTGCAGGACACTGTTTTCCGAAAGAAACGGCAAAATGCTGAAGAAAAAAGACGCCAGTATTCTGAACAAATATGCGGATGGCCTCTCCTCCATTGCGGAGGAGCTGCTGGACATGGAACACACGCTGGTTCCTGCCATGAAGTCATGCCAAAGCACAGAGTCTGACGGCTTTGCACCCTATGAGCAGCGGCTGACTGCCGTGTCCAGGAGCTTTGACGAGCTTGCCCCTGTCATGCAGCAGTTTCTGAATTCCACTGACTGCGGCAGCGGCCCGCAGTCGGTCAGGGCGCGGATTGAGAGGGCTGCGGCCCCGGTGGAAACCCCCTATGTGCACACGGCATTGGAAAATCTGGAGAAGCAGGTCCTCCGGTACTGGGAGGTGCTGGAGGAGCAGACAGCGGCCCGCCTGGAGTCTGATTATCTCCAAACGCTGGAGTTTACCCTGCGGGAGCTGAGCCGGGCAGAGCGGGAGGGGGAAGAGACCAGCGGAAAGGCGGCGCTCTGCCTGCGGGTGATCAACGTGCTCTCCCAGGTACTCTCTGACGGCGGGCAGGCCCGGCAGGAATGGAGCCGGCGGAGTCTGGAGGCGGAGGTGGAGGCCCTGGAGCGCCTGGCCGCCATGCGCGGGGACATTGCGGGCAGCATCAGGCTGGAGGAGTGAGGAGATTCCAAGCTGTTGGAGGACAGTCCGGCCCAATTTGCCGAATTCTGTCAGAATGGCTTGTTTGATATAGAGGACAACTATTTGCTGAATCTGAAAGGAGGAATCCCCGTGCTTGACATCATTTTGCGTGTACTCCCTGCTATTGTGGTTGTCTTGATTGTGGCTGTCATCTTCCTGCTTGGCTATGTCAAGGCTCCGCCCGACCAGGCGTACATCATCTCCGGCCTCAAAAAAGAGAGCAAGGTTCTGATCGGCCGGGCCGGCATTCGCATCCCGTTCCTGGAGCGCATGGACAAGCTGTATCTGGGCCAGATGACAGTGGACATCAAAACCGAGCAGTCTGTCCCCACCAGCGACTTCATCAACGTCAATGTGGACGCCGTGGCCAAGGTCCGCATTTCCCCCCACGCGGAGGGCATTAAGCTGGCGGCCAAGAACTTTCTGAACAAACGCCCTGAGGAAATTACCCGGGACCTCCAGGACTCCCTCCAGGGCAATATGCGGGAGATTATCGGCACCCTGTCCCTCAAGGAGATCAACACTGACCGTGACTCCTTCTCTGACCAGGTGATGCAGAAGGCCAGCAAGGATATGGATAAGCTGGGCATTGAAATCCTCTCCTGCAACATACAGAATGTCACCGATGAGAACGGCCTGATCAAGGACCTGGGCGCGGACAACACCAGCCTGATCAAGAAAAATGCTGCGATTGCCAAGGCGCAGGCGGATCGGGACATTGCCATCGCCCAGGCCGCCGCGGAGCGGGAATCAAACGAGGCCCGAGTGCAGGCGGATACCCAGATCGCCCAGAAGCAGACCGAGCTGGAGATCAAACGGGCCGAACTGAAGATTATGGCGGACGGCAAGAAGGCCGAGGCGGACGCCGCCTATGAAATCCAGAGTCAGGAGCAGCGCAAGAGCATCGAGACAGCCACAGTCAACGCCGAGATCGCCAAAACGCAACGCCAGGCTGAGCTGAAACAGTATGAGGTAGAGGTGGAGCGGCAGAAGCTGGAGGCCGAGATTCGCGCCAAGGCGGATGCGGAACGCTACCGCCAGCAGCAGGAGGCAGAAGCCGCACTGTTTAAGCGCCAGAAGGATGCAGAGGCAGCCCGCTACGAGCAGGAGCAGAAGGCCGAGGCCGAGATGAAAATAGCTGAGGCCCAGAAGTATGCAAAGGAGCAGGAGGCAGAAGGTATTGCCGCCGTGGGCAAGGCGGAGGCGGAGGCTATCCGCGCCAAGGCCCTGGCAGAAGCGGAGGGTATCGACAAGAAAGCGGAGGCCATGAAGAAATATGGCGAGGCCGCCGTGATTGAGATGGTCATGCAGGCTCTGCCCCAGATCGCCAAAAATGTGGCCGAGCCGCTGTCCAAGGTGGATAAAATCACCATGTACGGCGATGGGAACAGCTCCAAGCTGCTGGAGGATATTATCAATGGTACATCCCAGGTCACTGAGGGCATTTCTCAGAGTATGGGCATTGATATAAAGTCCCTAGTCGCGGGTATGCTGGGCAGCAAATTAACGGACGGAGCGGACAAAACAATCATTATTCAAAACCCCGCTGCCCCAGACAAGGCCGCTCCCTCCCCTGATCCTGATCAGGACGAATCCTCCCACTAACGCATTAGAAAGGGCAGTTTTTTTACCATATGCGACTTTGCATACTCCGAAACGGCTAGTCAAGGACTTTTTAATGTTGTTCACAGAATATTCAAAAAATCGACACAGCAAAAGCCGGGGGCCAAGCGGCTCCCGGCCTGCTCATACGGCGTTTACTCCTGCGCCATCATCTGTCGGACTTCCTCGCGGAGCATCCGCTTGACTTTGTCCTCCATCGTCTCGGTCCTGGTTTCACTGATCGGATGCAGTCCCGCCGCCCCCTCCGTCTGATGCTTTCGCAGCCACGCCTGAAAGGTACTCAATCGTATGCCCAATTCTTTCCGTATCTGTGTGCTGCCCTTTCGCATTTCCAGGTAATCTTCCACTGCCTGTATTTTTTCCTCTGGTGCTATTTTCCCTCTTTAGCTCATAATAATTGCTCCCCCCGTTTCGACAGTCATGTTTTTCATCTGTCTACTTTAGAGGGAGCATATCATTCCTCAAAACCGCCGACAGGAAGAGCGTTCGGACATAGGAAATCGGTCTGGCCAGCGGCGGTTTTTTTCTGCCGCTGGCCAGACTTGGCTTTTATTGACTTCTATTTAGGCCATCCCAAATAAACCGCAATGAGGACAAGCACGATTCCGAGTGCGATAAGGATTATAGGCCACCCCTTTTGCTTTCTGCGGGAAACCCCGATCACAACAAACAATATCCCCAGCAGCATCGACGCAATCATCGCAAAAAATCCCATTTTATTTACTCCTTTCAAGATGGATTACTCTATCATGACGATTGGCTATTTCCAAATCATGAGTTACAGTAATGATAGTGGTGTTAAACTCTTTGTTCATGTTAAAAAGCAAGGCAACAATTCTTTCTCTGTTCTCCACATCCAGGGATGCCGTAGGTTCATCAGCCA
>JAAVYL010000126.1 GCA_022791075.1 Lawsonibacter sp.
CTGTGGACGTGCTGCCCTCTCTGTCCCGTCTGAAGGACAAGGGCACCGGCGAGGGCAAGACCCGGGAGGACCACGCCGGCACCATGAACCAGCTCTTTGCGGCCTACGCCACCGGCAAGGAGAACAAGGAGCTGATGTCCATTCTGGGCGAGGCGGCGCTGAGCCCCACGGACCTGCTCTACGCCAAATTTGCCGACGAGTTCGAGAAGCGATATGTCTCCCAGGGGACGGACGAAAACCGCTCCATCTTCGAGACCTTGGATCTTGGCTGGGATCTGCTGTCCATTCTGCCCGCCAGCGAGCTGAAGCGTATCCGGCCTGAGTTCATCGCCAAGTATATGCCCAAGAAGGAACAAGGGGGGGTATAAATGCCTTCCACAACAATCAACCCCACACGGCAGGAGCTGAACCGGCTGAAGAACCGTCTGCGCACCTCCATCCGCGGCCATAAGCTGCTGAAGGATAAGCGGGACGAGCTGATGAAGCAGTTCATGGACGTGGTGCGGGAGAACCGGGCCCTCCGGAACCGGGTGGAGGAGGGCCTGATGAAGGCTCACGGGGCCTTTACTGTGGCCGCCGCCCTCATGTCCCCTGAGATGCTGGAGCAGTCGCTGCTCTATCCCAAGCAGTCTGTGGAGCTGGACATGACCTTCCAGAACATCATGTCAGTGGATGTGCCCCAGTATCAGTTCCGCACCAGCAGCCAGGACCCGGGCGAGGTCTACCCCTACGCCTTTGCCCAGACCAGCGGCGAGCTGGACGACGCAGTAGACGCTCTGTCCCACGTCCTGTCCGACATGCTCCGGCTGGCCGAGGTGGAGAAGACCTCCCAACTGCTGGCCGAGGAGATTGAAAAGACCCGCCGCCGGGTCAACGCCCTGGAGTACGTCAAGATCCCCGAGATGCAGGCCAATATCAAGTATATCACCATGAAGCTGGATGAAAATGAGCGTTCCAACACCATCCGCCTCATGAAGGTGAAGGACATGATTTTGAAGGAAGCCATTGAGGAGCGGCAGGCGGAAAACGCCAGAGCCGTAAAGACCTTCGGGGCTGACGGAGAGAGTCCGGCAGAGGTTTAAGGCGGCTTTCCTAAAGCCGCGCCGCCTCTGCGATGGGATGAAAAAATGGTACTGCCTGGGTTCTCACCAGGTAGCACCATGCGTTCAGCAAATGAGGTACTGCCCAGGAGAACCGGGCAGTACCATCTTTTTCAGGGAGGTAGGGAGCGGTCATGAGTTTAGTGCAGGCGGTAATCTGCGACCAGTTCGCCCTTGTCTGCGGAGAGCAGCGGTTAAATCTGAATAATGGCGGTGTACTGCACAATTTCAGAAAGATTTTCAAGGTGAACAAGGATGTCATCATCGGCCTGTCGGGGGCGATGGATGACAACTACTATCTGTTTCAGGACTATTTAAATGTAGATTTCACCCTGAAGGAGGACTGCCGGGACAGCCTGGAGGAGGTCTTTGACAAGGTCTCTGAACGGTACCGGGAGATGACGGAGCAGGGGGAATGCGACGTGTTCAGCCTGGTCTGCGGCTGGAACGGCTTTGGCTTTGAGGCAAAGACCTTCTATGTCAACTCAGCCTTTGGGGAGAGCAGCCGGATCACGGCGGTCAGGCCGGAGCATGAGAAGGACGCAAAGGTCATCTCCTGCGGCGACAACCGGCACTATGATAACCTGCTGGCCGGCGTATACCGGTATGGCGCGGACATCTACGGCTTTCAGCGGGCCTTTCGGGATGTGTTGGCCCAGGGCGTTATGTTTGATGAGTTTATCGACAAGAACGCCCAGTTTGAGCTGATCAGAAGACCAGAATAAAAGGAAACACATCGTCAATAAAGGGGAAAGCGCCGTCTGGACCAGACGGCGCTTTTTATTAATTCTCCCTGCACATCAGCACATCGTGATAAAACTGCTCCATCTCCTCCCGGGTGGGGAAGGTGGCCACATACATCTGGTTGCCCATGGCGTCGGACAGCACGTCGGGTATGCGCTCCACCATCTTCATCTGCCCGCCGTATTTTTCCAAAATCTCCTGGTGGCTGCGGATAAAGGGCTTGCCGTCCCGGCGGCCGGCGTAGGCGCAGAACATATGTGTTCCGGCGGCCAGGGTAGAGCGGTCAAAGGCAATCATATCCGCCCAGATTTTATAGACGTCGGTGGAGTTGGCATAGTTCATCATGTCCGGGCTGAACCCGCCGCAGGGGCGCATGTTCACCTCCAGAGCCACCACATCCCCCGCCCTGCCCAGGCCCTCCTGGTCCTGGGTGAGGCGGAAGAACTCAAAGTGGACGAACCGGCTTTTAACGCCGAAGCTTTTGACGGCCGCCCGGCCCGCTCTCCTGGTGTCGTCAGGCAGGTCCTTGACAATGTAATAGATGGAGTTGTCCTCCTCATTGACGATGTCCATAATGGACATGGGGGTCACGTTGCCCGTCTCAAAGATGGGCTCCCCTCTGGAGTCGATGATGGCGTCGTAGGAGTTGACCGCCGCGTGGACAAACTCCTCCATAATATAGCTCACGTCGGGGTTCCGGCGCTGGAGGAAGGCCTCCAGGTCCTGATCACTGGAGAGCTTGTGGGTGTCGGAGGCCCCCACGCCGTTGTCCGGCTTGACCACCACGGGGTAGCCCACCTCCCGGATAAAGGCCTGGCAGCCCGCCTTGGTGGCGACCAGGCGGTACCGGGCGGCGGGGATGCCCGCCTTTGCATAGAACTCCTTCATGCGGGACTTGTATTTGATGCGGGGGATGTCCTCTGTCTGGAAGCCGCTGGTAATATGGAAGTCGGTGCGCAGCTGGGCGTCCCGCTCCAGCCAGTACTCGTTGTTGGACTCCAGCCAGTCGATGCGGCCGTGCTTGTGGATGAGGAAGGCCACAGCCCGGTATACTGCGTCGTAGTCCTCCAGGGTATCCACCTTGTAGTACTCGTTCAAGCTGTCCTTCAGCTCCCGGGCCAGCTCGTCATAGGGCTGGTCGCCAATGCCCAGCACATTCATCCCGTTGCGCTTCAGCTCCCGGCAGAACTGCCAGTAATTGGTAGGGAAGTTGGGGGAAATGAAAATAACGTTTGCCATGGTGTTCTCTCCTTTTTTGCAGTGGCTGTCCGCCATACGCGGACAGCCGCCTTTTAACCCTGTTCAGGACCTGTTTTGGCCCGTTATGGTACCGTTTTGGCCGGTTTTTGGGTGTATTATTTTGTAAAGATATTGCGGATTGTATAACAGTCCGTCTGACGCGGACACAAAAGGCCTGAGCTCACAGCGCCGGCTCATAGAGGAGGGTTGGGATAAAGAAGGGGATCTGCTTTTCCCAGCTGGCCTCGCAGTGGTCGCCGCCGGGGACGATGCGGCAGGTGAGGTTGATCCCCCGGGCGAGGAGCTGCCCGGCAACCCGGGTGAACTGGCCGTGCATCAGCGCGTGGTTGCCCATTTCCCGGGAGCCGTAGTCCATATACAGCACCGTATCCGGCCGCACCTCCGCGCCCCGGACCAGCCGGGCCAGCCGGTCAGGCGCCACCCACAGGGAGGGGGACAGGGCCGCCGCCCGGGAGAAGACGTGGTTATACTCCAGAAGGGCGTACAGGCTCATCAGCCCGCCCATGGAGCTGCCCGCGATAAAGGTGTGCTGCCGGCCGGGCAGGGTGGGGAATTGATGGTCAATGGCGGGCTTGAAAGTGTGGACAAACCAGTCCATAGTGAGCCTGCCCCGCCCCGGAACATGGCCCAGGTCGGGCTCATAAAAGGTGTAGGGGGAGTACTCCGACAGCCGCCCATTGTCCGGGTGGTGGTTGCACTCCACTGCCGCCACGATCAGGGGAACCTCGTGCCTGTCCAGATAGTCCCCCAGCCCCCAGCTTTTGCCATAGGTGGCGTCGGAGTCGAAAAAGACGTTGTGCCCGTCGAACATATACAGCACCGGATAGCGCCGCTCCGGCTCCAGCTCATAGCCGCCGGGCAGATAGAGATAGACGCCCCGGGGCTCATCCCCGGTCAGTGCGGGGATGGTCACATTCCACTTTTGAATCATGCTCTCCCTCCAGGTTTTTTCCAGGAAAGCTTATCACAGCGAGGGGAACATTTCAATTCATTCCCGCCATTTTTTCTGTATTTCTTGATGGAGGCCGGGGCGGAGGCCGATTATTGTCATTTGTCACAAGGGGCGCTGGGCCGCCGGGCCGGTCAGCTCCCCCGGCTTTTCTTTTGTCATAACCGCCGGCTTGTCCTCATAGGATGGGACAAAGGCTGGTGAAGAATATGGTACGAATGACGGCGGCGGACAGCTTTGTCCAGGCCGCACAGGCCCTGCCCCTGCGGCTGCGGCAGGAGGCGATGTCCATGACACAGGAGGAGCGGGCCAGGGCCGAGGAGCTGCGTCTGCGGGCGGGCTGGCCCATGACGGCGCTGCTGGACGGGAGGGAACGCCAGCTGGGCGGCCCGCCGGTGGAGGGGGAGGAACTGCAGCAGCTGGTGGAGATTGCCAGCAGGGCCTCCCTCCACACGGTGCTGGACCAGGTACGCCGGGGTTACCTCACCGTGGAGGGGGGACACCGCATCGGACTGTGCGGCACAGCGGTGGTTCAGGGGGGCGAGATACACAGCTTTCGCAGGCTGTCCTCGGTGAACGTGCGCGTTGCCAGGCAGGTCAAGGGTGTGTGCGCCCCGGTTCTGGACGGGCTGTGTCCCGGCGGGCGGCTGGCCGGCACTCTGATTTTGGCGCCGCCCGGCTTGGGAAAGACCACCCTCCTCCGGGACCTGGTCCGGTCGGTGTCAGAGGGGGAGGGGTGTATCCCCCTCCGGGTGGCCCTGGCCGACGAGCGGGGAGAGGTGGCCGCCATGTATGAGGGCCGGCCCCAGCTGGAGGTGGGGCGGCGCACCGATGTGACAGAGGGCTGTCCCAAGGCCCAGGGGCTGATGCTTCTCCTTCGGGCGATGAATCCTCAGGTGCTGGCAGTGGATGAGATTACCGCTCCGGAGGACGTCAGGGCGCTGAGGGAGGCTGTTGGCTGCGGCGTGACCCTGCTGGCTACGGCCCATGGGGAGGGGCGGGGGGACCTGGAGCGCCGGGCCCTGTACCGCCCGGTGCTGGAGGAGGGGCTGTTCCGGTTCCTGGTGCGCATCCGCCGCAGCGGGAAGGAGCGGAGATATACTGTGGAGGAGCTGAGAGAATGATCCGAATGGTTGGAGCTGTTCTGGTGGCGGCGGGCGGCGGCTGGCTGGGGTTCCAGGCGGCAATAGGGATGAGGACCCAGGTGCGGGCCCTGAGACAGACGTCCGCCGGTCTGGCTCTGCTGGAGCGGGAGCTGGAGCTGTCCGCGCCGCCGCTGCCTCAGCTGCTGGCCTGGGGGGCCGCCCGCAGCCAGGGGCCGGCCAGAGAACTGTTTCAGGGCTGTGTGCAGGGCCTGGAGCGGCTGGAGAGGGAGGATTTCTCCTCCCTCTGGCGGCGGCTGGCCGGGGCGCAGACCCTGCTGGGGGAGGAGGGACAGGCTGTGCTCCTCCCCCTGGGTGACACCCTGGGGCGCTATGACGCCGGGCAGCAGCGGGAGGCCCTGGCCGCCGCCCGCCGCCGCCTGGAGGAGCTGGCCGCCCGGCAGGAGGAGGACAGCCGCCGCCGGGGACGGGTGTATGAGGCTCTGGGCCTGTCCGGCGGGGCGTTTCTGGTGATATTACTGCTCTGAAGGGGCCCCGGCAGGGGGTGCCTAACCCAAACCACGAAAGAAAGCGGGTTGTCCATATGGAAGTTGATCTGATCTTTAAAATTGCGGCCATTGGAATTCTGGTGGCGGTGCTGAACCAGGTGCTCAGCCGGGCCGGCCGGGATGAGCAGGCGATGATGACCACCCTGGCGGGGCTGGTGGTGGTGCTGATGATGGTGGTCCAGGAGATTGCCAGCCTGTTTGAGCTGGTGAAGGACCTGTTTGCGCTGTGATGGAGGCCATGGCCCGCCTTGCCGCCGTGGGGGTGACGGCGGTGACGCTCAGCGCGGTTTTGAAGCGAAACACCCCGGAGCTGGCCCTGCTGCTGGCCCTCACCGCGGGCATCTGGATGATGGCTCTGGCGGCGGAGGGTCTGGGGGCGGTGGTGGCCATGATGGAGGAGCTGGCGGAGCAGGCCGGACTGTCTGAGGTGCTGCTGGAGCCGGTGGTGAAGACCGTGGCCTTGTCCATCCTCACCAGGCTGACGGCGGAAATCTGCCGGTCGGCGGGGGAGGGGGGAGTGGCCGCCTTTGTGGAGACCGCAGGGACGGTGCTGGCGCTGCTGGGTGCCCTGCCGCTGGTGCGGGCAGTGGCCCTGCTGATGGGGGAGCTGCTGATATGAGACATGTGTGGATATTCTGTATCCTGGCCCTGCTGTGCACCTCTCCCGCCCTGGGGGCGGAGCTGTCTGTTCCAGGGCTGGACCAGGTGTGGGAGGAGGCGGAGGGCTATGGCGTGGCCCGGGGGGAGGGCCTGGAGGACGGCCTGCACGGCCTGCTCGCCGGTGCGCTGGACCAGGTGGGGGGGTTCCTCCGGGCCAGCCTGTCCACGGCGGTGAGGCTGGCTGCGGTTGTGCTGCTGTGCTCCCTGGCCCAGAGTGCCAGGCCGGAGGAGGGAGAGGGCCTCCAGGCGGTGACTGTGGCGGGGGCGCTGGCCGTTACCGCCCTGACCATGACGGATATGGCGGCCATGATCGGGATGGGCCGGGATACGCTGGGGAGGATGGAGGAATTTTCATCGGTGCTCCTGCCCGTTATGGCGGTGCTGACGGCGGCCACGGGAGGGGTCACCGCCGCGGCTGCCCGGCAGGGGGCCACGGTGCTCTTCTCCCAGCTGCTCCTCACCGCCATGGACCGGCTGCTGATCCCCCTGGTCTATGCCTTCGTGGCGGTGAGCTGCGCCCATGCGGCGGTGGGGAACCCGGGGCTGAAACGGGTGGGGGAGCTGCTGAAAAGTGTGATTACCTTTTTCCTCACCGCCATGCTGCTCGCCTTTGTGGGCTACCTCACCGCCAGCGGAGCCATTGCGGGCAGTGTGGATGCCGCCGCCGTCAAGGCCGCCCGAATGGCCATCTCCCGGGCCATCCCAGTGGTGGGCGGGATCCTGGCCGACGCCTCCGAGTCGGTGCTGGCCGGGGCGGGGGCGCTGAGAGGGAGCGTGGGCGCGGCGGGGATGCTGGTGGTGCTGGCTATCTGCGCGGCTCCGTTTCTCCGGCTGGCGCTGCACTACCTGGTGTACCGCGGGACGGCGGCCCTGTGCGCCACAGTGGCCCAGCCCAAGTTGTCCGGCCTGATTGAGGCCATCGGCTCCGCCTTTGGCCTGGTGCTGGGCATGACAGGGGCGGGAGCCCTGGTGCTGCTGGTCAGCCTGGTGACAGCCGTGGGGGCGGCGGCCTTGTGATGGGGGCGGTGCGGGGGTGGCTGCTGGCCCTGATCGCCGCGTCCCTCCTGTGCGCCCTGGCAGGCGCGCTGATGCCGTCCGGCGGGGTGAAGCAGGTGGGGCGGCTGGTGTGTGGGCTGACCCTGCTGGCCGCCATTCTCCAGCCCCTGGCAGGCCTGGATATGGCGGAGGGCCAGCAGTGGCTGGCGGACTATTTTGCCGCACTGGAGCTGCGGGAGACGGAGCTGGAGGAGACCGTGGACGGACAGATGAAAGTCATCATAGAACAGCGGTGCGCCGCATATATTGTGGACAAGGCGGCACAGCTGGGATTGACCTGTGAGGCCCGGGTGGAGTGCCGGGCGGAGGGGAACGGGGTGTATCTCCCGGTGCGGGCAGAGGTGTCCGGCACGCTGGGAGAGGCCGGACGGGCCAGGCTGGCCTCCGCCATCGCGGAGGACCTGGGGATCCCGAAGGAGGAACAGATTTACCTGGAGAAGGAGGATGTGCCGTGAAAGAAGGGTGGCCGGAGGCGGTCCGGAGGTGGAAGGGGGCGCTGAGAAAATATCAATCTGTACTCCTGGTGATAGCCGTGGGGGTGGTGCTTCTGCTGCTCCCCGCCGGAGGGAGCAGAGACAGTCCCCAGCCCGCCGAGGCCAGGGAGGAGGGGACCTCCTTCGACCTGGAGGCCTTTGAAATCAAGCTGGAGAGGGTCCTCTCCCAGGTGGAGGGGGCGGGAGAGACGAGGGTGGTCCTCACCCTGGACGGCGGCAGCCGGCAGGTGCTGGCCCGCAACCAGGACCGGGACGGCGGCGGCGGAAGCTCCAACTCAGTGGTCACTGTGGGGAAGGGGGCGGGCGCCCAGGAGGTGGTCCCCCTCCAGACCGTGGCCCCGCAGTTTCGAGGCGCGCTGGTGGTGTGCCCCGGGGGAGGAGACGCCCAGGTCCGGCTGAAGCTGATTGAGGCGGTGTCCGCCCTCACCGGGCTGGGCGCAGATAAAATTTCGGTGTGCGCAGGGGGGTGAGGGACCTCCCACCTGAAAATGAAGACAATGTGAAGGAGGAATTACCATGAGAACAAGTAAGAAGGGGGCCGACTGGTCCCAGCTGTGGAAGCGAAATGCAGTGGTGGCGGCCATTGCGCTGTTCGTCTGCGCGGCGGTGTATTTAAACTGGAATTACGGCAAGGAGCCGGGAACCAACGCGGGAAAGACCCTGGGACAGTCCACCATGGTGGGGGGGAAGACGCAGGACCCGCTGCTGAACGGGGACAGCTCCGCCGCCGCGGGAACGCCCACAGATCAGGAGCCGGGGGATACCAGCACCTCGGGCGATGTCCAGACCCCCGGGGAGACGGGCAGCGCCTACTTCGCCACAGCCCGGCTCAACCGCCAGCAGGCCCGGGACAGCGCCCTGTCGCTGCTCCAGGACGCCGCCGCCCGGGAGGACGCCGACGAGACGGTGAAAAATCAGCTCAATGACAACATTCAGACCATGGCGGACTACACCGTCACCGAGGCCCAGATTGAGAATCTGGTGGTGGCCAAGGGCTATACGGACTGCGTGGCCTTTATCGGGGAGGACACCCTCTCCCTGGCCGTCTCCGCCCCGGAGGGGGGGCTGACCGACGTGGACACCGCCCGGATTGTGGACGTGGTCAAGCAGACCGCCGGCTTCAGCGCCGACCAGATCAGCATCATTGAGGTGGAATGAAGTGAGCCCCCGGCCGCAGGCCGGGGGCCCTTTTGCCCGCGGGAGGGGGTCTCCCTGTTCAGGGACGGGCAGGGGCGGAGCCCCTGTTTTGCATGAGGGGACGGTATTTTGAGAGGCCTGCCCAATTTGTGAGACGGGTGTGAAAACAACAAAGCGAGGCTTGCGCCAGGCGGGAGAGTATGCTATAATTTACTAGAAGTTTCGCGAAGGGGCTTGACATTTATGCTGATTTGCACCACCCTCAAGCAAGCAAGCAAGCAAGCAAGCAAGCAAGCAAGCAAGCAAGCAAGCAAGCAAGCAAGCAAGCAAGCAAGCAAGCAAGCAAGCAAGCAAGCAAGCATAGCTATGGCTATGTAGTTTTGTCATGCTCTGAAAACTTTATATGGCAATATGGCACTTTTCCGCTCTGAGGGCGGGAGAGCGCCTTTTTTGCGCCCAAAAATAAAGAGAGGAAATGAGAACATGAAGAAAAAATTCTTGTCCCTGGCGCTGGCCCTGACAATGTGTTTGGGCCTGCTGGTCGTCCCCGCTTCGGCGGCGGGGGCCACGGTGGTCAAAACCCTTGAGAGTGAGTACGAAGAGTCCTTTCACTACCGCATCTATTCCGACGGGATGCTGGTTGTGGAAAAAAGAGGTTCGCCTTTCGGTTGCGTCTACCTTGACCGCAACGGCAATGAGATCCCCGGTGCCCTCTTCGACGCTGCCACGGAGTTCTCAGAGGGGATGGCGGCAGTCAACGTGATGAAAGCCAACTGGGGCGACAAGTATCAGGGCTATGGCTACATTGACAAAACCGGCAAGGTCGTCATTGAGCCCCAGTTTGAAGATGCCGGACAGTTCCACGAAGGCGTGGCCCGGGTGCGGGACCTGGAGACGAGAAAGTGGGGCATCATTGACAAAAACGGCAATGGGGTGGTCCCCCTGGAGTACAGCAGCAAGGACTACATCCACGAGCCCTCCGACGGCCTGATCCTGGCCTATGACGCGCCCAACGGCTACTGGGGCTATTTCGATACCAACGGAAAGACGGCTCTCCCCTTCCAGTATGCCTATGGCTATGACTTTGAGGCCGGCTACGCACAGGTCAAGCTGGGCCAGAAGAGCACCTACATTGACAAGTCCGGCCGTGACATCATCGCCGACCACTACGAGTATGCCAAGCGGCTCACAGTGGAGGGGGAGCCCGCGGCGCTGTTCTCGGTGAAGGACACCACAGCCACGGATCGCAACTGCTATTATCTGCTGAACGGCAGCGGCCAGGTGCTGGCCGGTCCCTATGAGGATATTGGTGAAGGCTTTAGCAGCGGCCTGATGAGGGTACGCAAGTATGACGGAGAAAACTACCTGCATGGCTACATCAACACCGCCGGTCAGGAGGTCATCCCCTGCGGCCGGTTCAGGCCCACCTATTCCTCCAACATGAGTGACTTTGTGGACGGCTACGCCCTGGTGGGCACCCAGGACTACACCCAGGTCATGATCAACACGTCGGGCCAGATTACCGCCACCCTGAGCCAGGATCTGAAATATAACAGAGAGAAGTGGTCCCAGGGTCTCCTGGCCGTCTCCAGCGACGCCTCCGGCAGGACCCGGTGGGGCTTCCTTCACGCCTCCGGCCAGCAGACAGTGGAGTGCAAGTATCAGTCTGTGCGCGCCTTCTCCGGCGGCGTGGCCGTGGTGCAGGACTTTGCCGGCAAGTATGGCCTTGTGAACACCGCCGGACAGGAGATCGTGCCCTGTCAGTATTCCAGCATCAGCGAGTTTATCAATGGCGTGGCGGCAGTTTCTATGTATAACTCCGGCAGCCGTAGATACGGCCTCATCAACGCCGCCGGTCAGGAGATTCTGCCCTGCGTATATGAAGAAGGCTACTCCTTTAAGAGCGGCAGTGTGGAAGCGCTGATGGACACTCTGCGAAAGGGCGGGGAGGAGGTCTGTGCCATCCTGCGCAATGAAGAGACCAACCGCTTTGACTTCATCCGGATCACCACAGACTATTCCCCTGCCCCGGATCAGCCGGTGACGCCCCCCGCTTCCGGCACTGTGGGCGGCTTCTCCGATGTAAAGACAGACGACTGGTTTGCCAACCCGGTGCTGTGGGCGGTTGAAAAGGGAATTACCGCCGGCACCTCCGCAACGACCTTCTCCCCCAACGCAGACTGCACCACAGCGCAGATTCTGAGCTTCCTCTGGCGGGCCAGCGGGTCCCCCAAGCCCACAGGAAGCAATCCCTTCTCCGACGTGGAGAGCGGCGACTGGTATGCTGACGCCGCCGTCTGGGCCTATGAAAAGGGTATGGTTTCCGGCGGGACCTTCAGCGGGAACACCCTCTGCACCCGGAGTATGGCGGTGACATACATGTGGAAAGCGGCTGGCAGCCCCAGCGCCAAGGCCTCCAGCTTTACGGATGTCCCCGCCGGGGCGGAATATGCCGGCGCCGTGGCGTGGGCCGTGGAGCAGGGCGTGACCGCCGGAACCTCGGATACCACCTTCTCCCCGGACAGCGTCTGCACCCGCGGACAGATCGTGGCGTTCCTCCATCGGGGGCTGGCAAAATAACAAGAAGAACGAAGGAAAATGGAAGCCCCCGGCCGCAGGCCGGGGGCTTTCTGATATTCAGAGGCTGGAGATTTTTCGGCCCGAGGAGCTGGGTATGCCCAGCTCCTCCCGGTATTTTGCCACAGTGCGGCGGGAGAGAGGACAGCCCTCCAGAGCCAGAAGCCGGCAGAGCTGCTGGTCGGACAGGGGCTTTGCCTTGTCCTCCTCTCCGATGAGCCGCTGGAGCATCTGACGGGCCGCAGTTCCGCTGGGGCCCTCTCCCGCGCCGGCGGAGCGGGAGAAAAAGTAGCTCAGAGGGTACAGCCCCCGGGCGCACTGGAGGTATTTCTCCCGCACCGCCCGGCTTACAGTGGACTCGTGGAGCTCCAGCTCCCGGGCCACCTCCGCCATGCTCAGGGGGACAAGCCCCTCGGGGCCGGACTGGAAGAAACCCCGCTGCCGGTCCACAATGACCTGGGCACAGCGCAGCAGGGTGCTCTCCCGCTGCCGGACCGCCCACAGCACGTTTTCAGCCTGGCGCATTTTCTCGGTCAGATAGCCCCGCACCTCGGGATCCTCCGACTGCTTTAACAGCCCCTGGTAGTAGCGGCTGACGCGGAAGGGGGGGCGGCCCCCCCGGAGGGCCTTGACGGTCCAGCGGCCGTCCTGCTCCGCCACGGACAGGTCGGGCTGGGGGTAGTGGACCTGCTCTGTGCGCTGAAAGACTGCGCCGGGCTGAGGCTCCAGCTCCCGAATCACCCTCTGGGCCTGCTCCACCTGGCGCAGGGAGACGCCCAGCCGGGAGGCAATGGCCCGGTACCGCCGCTGGGCCAGCAGGCTCAGATGGTCCTGCACAATGGCCAGGGCGGGACCTGATTCCCCAATGCGTTGGAGCTGGAGGGAGAGGCACTGGGACAGGCCGGCTGCCCCCACCCCCGCCGGCTCCAGACCTTGCAGCAGGGCCAGGGCCCGCTCCAGGGCGGGCAGGGGGACGCCGTCCTGCCGGGACAGCTCCTCCAGGGGGGTGCGCAGGTAGCCGTCGTCGTCCAGACAGCCGATGAGGTATTCGACCAGCCGGCGGGCCTCTCTGTCCAGCCTCAGCGGGTCCAGCTGCCGGGCGAGAAAGCTGGTCAGGGTCTCCTCCAGACCGCCGCTGGTGCCCACCCAGGAGAGAGGGTCCAGCTCCTCCTCCGTGTAGTGCTGATAATACCAGTTCTGCCGGTCGTTGTCCTCCAGCCAGCGCAGGCGGTCCAGCAGGTCGTCCTGCTTTTCGGAGCGGGGCGGGGACGGGGCCTCCTCCAGCTCGACCAGGGGGTTCTCCTGGGCCAGGTCCCGCACATAGGCCTCCAGCTCCAGCGTGCCCAGGCGGAGCAGCTGTGTGCCGTAAAGCTGCCGCTGGCTCAGGGCTTGGGTATGTGTCTGCCGCAGTTCCACAGGGAAATCCCTCTCTTTCATACGTTTGGTTCAGTTTATGGCAGAATGGAGAAAATGTCAAGAAAAAGCGCAGGCCCGCACCCGCAGAGAGACTGCGGACGCAGGGCCTGCGTGATTTTCTGAGTGCAGACGGGGACATGACCGCTCCTGTCAGCTCAGCTCCCCTGTCACAGCCTCGACAACCTTGATGAGGGCGCTGGAGTGGATCATGTCCCGCAGGTACTCGATGCAGGGGTGGAGGAACATGTCCTGCTCCATCACCGGCACATGCTTCCTGATCTCGGCCAGCACCGCCGCAGTGGCAGGGGCGCGGCTGACCTCCGGGTCTACAAACTGCTGGGCCTGATAGGCCCCCAGCAGCTCAATGGCCAGGATGTACTCCAGCTTCTCCGCCATGGGGCCCGCCTTTTTGCAGGCGTTGTAGCCCATGGCCACGTAGTCCTCCTGATTGCCGCAGGTGGGGGTGTTGTCAATGGTGGAGGGGGTGGCCAGCATCCGCATCTCATTGAGCAGTCCCGCCTGGGTGTATTGGGGGATCATCAGCCCGGAGTTGAGGCCGGGGTTTGTGATGCAGAAGAAGGGATAGCCGGACAGGGAACCGTCTATGATGCGGTTGTTCCGCCGCTCGCTCATCTTGGCCAGACCCACGGCGGCAATGCAGGCGCTGTCCATCTCCATGCCCACATAGGAGGAGTCGGCGTTACAGGCGGAGATGACGTCCTCCTTCCCCGGCTCGGGCCAGAGGAGAGGGTTGTCACAGCAGGAGTTCATCTCGATCTCGATGGTCCTTTTCGCGTCCTCCAGGGTCTTCCGGGCAGCGCCGTGGAGCTGGGGGATGCACCGCAGAGAGAGCGCGTCCTGCACCCGGCTGCCCCGGTATTTTTCGATAATGCCGGAGCCCTCCAGAATGCGGCGGACGTTGCCCGCAGCCTTCCCCTGGTCGGGGTGGGGGCGCACCGATATGACCCGTGGATCAAAGGCGTTCATCACGCCCTTGAGGACCTCCAGGGACATGGCGCCCACAATGTCGGCGGATTTGGCGGCCTGGAGCAGGTCCCACAGGGCCAGGGCCCCCATGGCAGTGGCGGAGGTGGTGCCGGATACCAGGGCCAGCCCCTCCTTGGAGCTGAGGGCCATGGGCTCCAGCCCGGCCCTCTTCAGGGCCTCGGCTCCGGGCAGCAGCTCGCCCTGGAAGTAGGCCTTGCCCCTGCCCAGCAGGACCAGGGACATGTGGGCCTCGGGGGAGAGATAGCCTACGCTGCCGTCGCCGGGCGTCCAGGGGGTGAGACCGGCGTTGAGAAAACGGCGCAGCTGCTCCAGCACCGCAAGGCGCACGCCGCTGTAGCCCTGGCCCAGGTTTTGCAGCATCATGAGCATAATGCCCCGTACCCGCTCAATACTCAGGGGCTCTCCCAGAGAGACGGAGTGGGACAGGATGATGTTTTCCTGAAGCTGGGCGGTCTCCTCCTTGCTGATGACCTGGGTGCACAGTGCGCCGAACCCGGTGGTGACGCCGTACATGACCCGCCCCTGGTCCACCCAGCCCTCTACCAGGGTCCGGGAGCGGTTCACCCGCTCGGTGTATGCCGGTGAAAATTCCACCCCCCGGCCAAACCGCGCCACGGATACAAGGTCCTCCAGGGTGATGGGCTGGCCTAAAACCAGATTTTTCATCTCTTCCATATTGCAATACCTCAACAATTTTTTTGGCTCCCGCCCCCGGCAGGAGGGGGGCCGGTCCCTTTTCTGAAAAGGTCACTGTTATTATACCAGCATTTTTTAAGCCGGATTGGAGAAAAACTTCAAAATATTTATTTTTTGTGCAGTGCGCACAATTCCGATCAGAGAAGATTGTGAGGAACAACCGGGAAATGGGATGGAGAGGGGAGGAGGGGCTGACGGAGGGGAGGAAAAAGCGCAAAATTTAACTGCATAATGCAAAAATATTTTGCATATTTCTTGACGGGGTGCCCCCTCCCCGCTATACTGAAATCTGACAGGGGCGCTGTGCGCCCCGGCGGGAAACGGAGGGAAGACCATGCTTTACGACATTCTGCTCGCCCTGGACGGGGAACGGCGGATTCAGGAGGTGAGCTGGGGCAGCGAGGGGCTGAGAGAGCTCTACAGCGGCCTGTTTGAGGAGTGGGCTGCCTCTGGCCGGAGGGCGGATGATGTATTTGAGCTGCCGGAGAGAACTGAGGAGGGGGACTTCCTCTGGGAGGAAAACAGGTTCTTTTTCCGGCTTCTGCCCGGGCCAGAAGGGCGGACCTGGCTGCTGCTCAAGCAGGAGGACCTGCGGCCCTATCTGCTGGCCCGGTCGTTAGACCAGATCACGGACGGGGTGCAGATTTATGACAGAAACGCCTGCGTGGTCTATTTCAACAGGGCCAGCCGGGGCATCTCCCACATCCCCAATGGCGTCAGCCTGGAGGGACGGCACCTGCTTGACCTGTATAACCTGGACGAGGAGGTGAGCACGACGATGACCGCCCTCCAGACGCAGGCCCCGGTCATCGACCGGGTGGACAGCTTCCGCCTGAATGACTTTACCACGGTCCCTATCGCCTCCGCCAATACCTCCTACCCCATTTTCCGGGACGGGGAGCTGATGGGGGCGGTGGTTTTTGAGCAGACGGCGGAGATTGTGGAAAAGAACCTGAAAAAGATGGAGGCCACCCGGCAGGCCCTGGGCTCCTTTCGGAATAAGCCGCCCAAGATCAGCTTTTCCGGCTATACCTTCGACAACGTGATTGGCAGCTGCCGGAAGCTCCGGGACGCGGTGGACCTGGCCAGACGGGTGGCCGTTCAGGACACCCCTGTCCTGCTGGTTGGGGAGACGGGGACAGGCAAGGAAATTTTTGCCCAGAGCATCCACCGCTCCAGCCGCCGCCGGGGCGGGAAGTTTTTGGCCATCAACTGCGCTGCCGTTCCGGAGACCCTGATTGAGAGCCTCCTCTTCGGCACCCGGAGGGGCAGCTTTACCGGCAGCGAGGACAGGGCGGGTTATCTTGAGGAGGCCAGCGGCGGAACCCTGTTCCTGGATGAGCTCAACTCCATGAGCCTGGCCATGCAGTCCAAAATTCTGCGGGTTATCCAGGAGAACACCTTCCGCCGGGTGGGGGGCGGCAGAGACCTGAGGCTGGATGTGCGCATCATCTCCTCCTGCAATGAGGACCCCTTTAAGGGGATTTTGGAAAATACCTTCCGCCGGGACCTGTTTTACCGGCTGTCCACTGTGATGATTGAGCTGCCCCCCCTCAGGGAGCACCTGGAGGACCTGGAGGAGCTGGTCCGGTACCGGCTGGAGGCGACGGCCTATCAGTTTGTGCGGGGCGCCGCCGAGGTGGACCCGGAGGTCTACGCCCTGATGCGGGACTACCACTGGCCGGGCAATGTGCGGGAGCTGTTTCATGTGATGGATTATGCCCAGAATGTTACGGATTCCAGGGTGATCCGGACGCAGCACCTGCCGCCCTACCTGCTGAAGCACCGGGCCGTGCCTGCCCGCGGCCTGGAGCCCATCGACTTTGCCCGGGATAATTTACAGAGCCTGATGGATGACTATGAGCGGCAGATTATTGCCCAGGCTCTGGAGCACTGCGGCTGCAATATCTCCCAGACAGCCCGGACGCTGGGCATCCTCCGCCAGAGCCTGCAGTACCGGATCAGAAAATACGGCCTTATTTTTTAAGCCCCGCTGCTCCCGGGCTGGGAGCGGCGGGGCGGCTCCGGAACGCCTGCCAGGGCCGGAGCATAGAATGGCTTGACCGGTGAAATCGGAGCGGCTGAACACGTCCGGCGCTTCTTACCGGCCCAATTCACCCTCAATCCGCCAAAATCCTGCAGGCGGAAGAAAAGAAGGGAAGCATATGCAGCAAATTCAGTGGCAGGATCAATTCAAGATCGGCGTGGAGATTATAGACCAGGCGCACCAAAAATTGTTTTCCATTGTGCAGAAAATGATGGATCTCTATGTCAAAAGACATGAGGACAGATTTGCCTGCGTGGAGGGAATAAAATATTTTAAGGCCTACGCCCTCAAGCATTTTGCGGAGGAGGAGGCCTATATGCGGGAAATCGGATACCCTGGCTATTTGGCCCACAAGCGGATTCACGACAGAATGAGGCGGGAGGTTATTCCAGATCTGGAACGGAGCCTCTACGCCACCGACTTTTCCACAGAGGCGGTGCAGCGATTTATCGGTGTGTGTACCGGGTGGCTGACCGGCCATATCATCATAGAGGATCGGGCGATTACCGGGAAGACGGCCGGTGCCTTTGCAGCGGCGCAGCCCACAGATGAGCTGTCTGTTGTGCGTGAGGTAATCCTTGACCCGCTACAGGAGATGTTCGGCCCCGGCATCCAGTTTGCAGGGCAGTTCTCTGTGCGGGATCCCATTGTGGATGCGCAGTATTATGAGCTGATCTACACAGGCCGGGAGGGCCCCGGGCTGAGATTTGTTCTGGTGATCGGGGAGCGGCTTCTGCTCCATGCGGCCGGCCTGCTGTTTGGAATCGACTTTTATGACAGGGACGAAATTGTCCGCTTTGCCATGCAGGAGATCGCTCAGAATCTGGTCCAGCGGGCGGCGGTCAGCTTTGGAAGGGACCCCTATCTGTACCGGCTGGCGGAGGACCGCTTTTTGGAGCACGAGGAGTATACTCAAATGTTTGAGGAGCATGTCCCCTGGCACAGCCTGCTCTTCCGTGCGGGGCAGGACCACTTTGCCATCTGCATCGACCGGCTGCCGGAGCAGGCCGGTCCGCCTGATGGAGCGCAATAAAAGAAAGGCTGCCTGGGCAGCCTTTCTTTTATTGCGCCGGAGGCGGGGTTACTGCACATGGGTGTGGCTGTTGATGTGGTTGGCGCAGTAGCAGTAGTAGCCGGAGCACTTGGAGCAGTAGCGGAACTCCATGCTGGGGTCGTCCTGGTCGGTGACGCCGCAGACCGCGCACTTGTGGAGGTAGCCCCGGCGCTCCCGCAGCTCCTTCTGCGCCTTTTTGAAGTTGATGGTCTGGGAGGAACGCTGGTGCTGAACCCGGGCCCTGCCCCGGCCCAGAACGTCCATCAGGTCCTCCCAGAAGAAGATCAAATAGTTGAGGATGGCGATGATGGGCAGCAGAGCCATGGCAAAGCGCCCGTAGGACAGGTAGGACAGGATCTCATAGACAAACAGGGCGGCGTCCAGCAGGGCTAACCATTTGATGCGGATGGGGATGAAAAAGGCGGCCAGCACCTGAAGGTCGGGGTAGAGGGTGGCGTAGGCGAAAAACATGGACAGGTGGAGGTAGTGCATATTGGCGGTGACCGTGCTGCGGTATGCCGGGTTGATGAGCGCAATCAGCAGACCCACGATGATGTTTAAAATGACCCCCAGCCCGTAGTAGAGGGTGAACCGGGCCGAGCCCCACACGGCCTCCAGCCGGGAACCCATGTAGTAGAAAAATACCGTGGAGAGGATGAAGGCCAGCGGGCTGAAGCTCATGGGTACAAAGATGAAGGTGAGCAGACGCCAGACCTGTCCCCGAAAAATCAGACCCGGGGCGAAGGTCAGCCAGGCTGTGGAGTAGCCGTGGGTAAACAGGTCCAGCAGAAAGACGATCAGATTGCCGGCCACAATGTATCGGATCAGACCCTCTATATTCAGGTTGGGGTGATTATAGCTGAAACGGGTCAGCCAACGGGACAGGGTTCTCATTGCTGAGCCTCCTCCTGTATCAAAATCTACCCTACATTGTACCCGTTTTTACCGGAAAAGTCTACGTCCAAAGTGTAAACAAATTTTATTTGCACTTTCCCTTGCCGCGAAAATGTGCTAAGATAGAGACGCTGAAAAATTCCGGTTCAGTTGGGATTTACACAACAGGAGGATTGCTATGAGTATCGTGAAGGACATGTCCCTGGCCCCCTCGGGCCATCAGAAAATTCAGTGGGTGCGGGATTTTATGCCCGCCCTCAGCGGCATTGAGGAGAGATTCCGCCGGGAAAAGCCCTTTGAGGGCCTGACCATTGCCGTTTCGGTCCACCTGGAGGCCAAAACCGCCAATTTGGGCCTGGTCCTGCGGGAGGGGGGAGCCGACGTTCACCTCACCGGCTGCAACCCCCTGTCCACCCAGGACGATGTGGCCGCCGCTGTGGCCGATTCCGGCGTGGACACCTACGGCGTCTATGGCGTGAACATGGAGGAGTATGAGAGACTGCTGACTGAGACCCTGAAGTGCCGCCCCCACCTCATTGTGGACGATGGAGGAGATCTGATCAATCTGCTGGGGGGCAGGTGCGCCCAGTACGGAGACCGCCTGATCGGCGGCTGCGAGGAGACCACCACCGGTATCCACCGCCTCCATGCCCGGGAGCGGGAGGGGATTTTGCCCTGCCCCATGATGGCGGTGAATGACGCCAAGGCCAAGCACTACTATGACAACAAATACGGCACCGGCCAGTCCACCTGGGACGCCATCATGCACACCACCAACCTGATCGTGGCGGGCAAGA
>JAAVYL010000127.1 GCA_022791075.1 Lawsonibacter sp.
AGCGGCGAACGCCTCGTTGGCCTCCACCAGGTCCATGTCCTCGATCTTCAAACCGGCCTTCTCCATGGCCTGACGGGAGGCGGGCACGGGGCCAACGCCCATGATCTTGGGATCCACACCGCCCTGGCCCCAGCTGACCAGCTTGGCCATGGGCTTCAGGCCGTATTTCTCCACGGCCTCCTTGGAGGCCAGCACGATGGCGGCAGCGCCGTCGTTGATGCCGGAGGCCTGGCCGGCGGTCACCCGCTGAACGTGCTTGCGGGCGTCGGCCTCGTGAACCTGGGTGGGCTGGAAGGTGTGGACAATCTCGTCCTCAACCCCCTCGGGGCCCACAGGGAAGGCGCCGCGGAGCTTGGCCATGCCCTCCAGAGAGGCGCCGGCCCGGGGGAACTCGTCCACCTTGAACTCCACCATCTGCTTCTTCTGCTTGACCATCACGGGGACGATCTCGTCATCAAACTTGCCGGCCTTCTGGGCGGCCTCGGTCTTCTGCTGGGAGGACACGCCGAAAGCGTCCAGCTCTTCCCGGGTGATGCCCCACACGTCGCAGATGTTCTCGGCGGTGGTGCCCATGTGGTAGTTATTATACACATCCCACAGGCCGTCCTTGATCATGGTGTCCACCAGCTTCTTGTCACCCATGCGGGCGCCCCAGCGGGAGTCGAAGGAGGCAAAGGGGGCGGCAGACATGTTCTCCATACCGCCGGCTACAATAATCTCAGCGTCGCCGCAGGCAATGGTACGGCCGGCCTCAATGACGGACTTCATACCGGAGCCGCAGACCATACCCACGGTGTAGGCGGGCACGGAGGTGGGCACGCCGGCCTTCAGCGCGGCCTGACGGGCGGGGTTCTGGCCCAGTCCAGCGGTGAGGATACAGCCGAACATGACCTCATCCACATTCTCAGGCTTCACGTTTGCCCGGTTCAGGGCCTCCTTGATGACGGCAGCGCCCAGGTCGGCGGCGGGGGTGTCCTTCAGAGACCCGCCAAAGGAGCCGATGGCGGTACGGCAGCAGTTGACAACATAGACTTCTTTCATAATGTGTGTTACCTCCTGAATTTTAATAGGGCGCAGCCGGGAGGAGCGCCCGGGACAACCGTTCTCGCTCCTCATATTATACCGGAGACTGATCCAAAAAGCAATAAGATTTTTGGTGGAAAACAGCTTCCCTTTTTGCCAGAGAACCCTCTGGCAGCGGCCAGTCCGCTGTTTTAATCCACAACCTCCGTTCCGCCGTCCACGGCCCCGTCATGCTCCAGGGTGTACCCCTCCTCAAAGATGCCGGTTTTGTCCAGCACAGCCAGGGTGTGCCTGGCGTCGGGGGTGAGTGTGATGCCCAGGCTCATGCTCCGGCTGGAGGAGACCGTTTTATCGTAGGCCCCCGCCTCCCCTGCTGTCTCACTGTAATTCTCTGCAGCTTCGAAGATCAGCCGGGCGCTGTAGACGTGCTCCTGATAGGTCCGGTTAAACCCAAAGGGCCAGCGCACGCCGATATTGCCCTCCGCAAAGTCCTGCTGCACCGCGTCCCACAGCTCCTGGCGGTAGTCGTCCAGGTAGACGGGAGCGTCATACTCCTCCTGAGAGGTCAGCTGTACTCCATCCAGATAGGCGGAAGTCAGCCGGGCGTCCTCCAGGAAGCCGTCGAAGCCGTAAGCCCTGGCCACCAGTCCCCGGTCGTCAAGGAGCTGCATCAGGGCAAAGGCCACAGTGCCCGGGGTATCCAGGTCCTCGGCACAGAGGGGAACGCTGCAGTAGCGCCGGTCCAGCCTGCCGCCGCCGGACAGGGTGTAGTAGAGATAGGCGGAGGTGTAGTCGCTGTCCGAGTCGGCGCCCCGGTCCTCGTTGTCCCGGTTGTCCACGATGGCCTGATGGAGGGCAACAATCTTCTCGATCTGGGCCGGATCGGTGAGATTGGCGCTCAGGGTCCGGCCGCCGTCGTAGGGGTAGCCCATATCCACATCAACTCTGACCGACACCACCTGGCCCGGGTCGGGCACCCGCTCCACCACGCCGAACAGGTCCAGGAAGCAGACCAGGCACAGCACCAGCATCACCCCGGTCACGGCCGCCCCGCCCTTCCAGGCCTTCCAGACCCGGAAGGACTTTTTCAGCATCATCTCGGCGGCAAAATAGCCAATCACCGTCCAGACAAGGATACATGGGATGAGGGTGGACAGGCTCATGAAGTTGAAAAAGGCGGCGGTAAACATGCCGAAGGCCAGACCGGAGCAGAACGCGACGCCGTATTTGAAGACGGGCCGCACCACAGAGACGGCCACCACATCCCCGGCGGTCTCCACATGCCGGCGGCGGTAGACCATCAGGGCGGCAAAGAACAGTGCCGCACCCACAGCCGCATAAGCGGCCACGGTTTCGGGGGACTCCAGGCTGCTGTAGCGCCAGCGCCAGTTCACTGCCCTGCCGAGGGCTGCGATGGGCGTGCAGTATTCCGATACGGTATACATCGCAGCTGTGCCGATATAGCCGTAATAAAACTCATTCAGCAGGGCGTCCACCAGGAACAGGATCCCTGCCACCAGCCAGTTGAGGATGAAGTAGAAGGCGGGCAGGGCCAGGATATGGCCGGTGAACATGGCGCAGAAGGCGGCGAAGGAGAAGAAAAACACGCATACGCCGCTCTGGGCCAGCAGGCAGACAAGCAGGGCGGACAGGACCTCCCCCCAGTCCGCCACAGGCAGGAAGGACATCTCCACAATGGCGGTCAGCACCCCCGCCGCGGCCAGGGGCAGAAGCAGGAAGGAGAGCCCCGCCAGATACTGGGTGGTGAACAGGGCCTCCCGCCGCAGGGGCAGGGCGTGGGTCCAGCAGGCGGACCGGCTGTTGTAGAGATGACCGAACACCGCCATGGCACACAGCACAGCAAAAAACAGTGTGAGAATTGCGCAGGGGGTGAGCACCTCCGGGGTGTTCCGGGCCGCATCCAGCAGCTGCTTGTGGGCGCTGGCATTGTGCTGGGCGCTGTAGCTGAAGTAGAGGTTCAGCAGGCGCAGCGGGAGGAGGAACATCCAGCCCAGCCCCCAAAGTGCCCAAAGGGGCCAGAAGCGGGCCATGGTTTTGCGGTAGAGGGTGCCGTTAAAGTATGATGTCGCGGACCGCATAGTCCTCACCTCCCAGTTCATAGATAAAGATTTCCTCCAGAGTCAGGGGCAGGGCCTCCATCAGGATGGGGGCAAAGCCGGCCATGCGGGTTTTGATCTCCGCCGGGCTGCCCCGGACAATCAGGGTAAACACCCGTCCGATCTGGGAGGTATGGAGCACATTCAAATCCTTGGGCAGCTCGGGCAGCTTCCCGTCGGCAAAGGCAATCTGAAGCTTGACCACGTTGTCCTGCAGGTCGGTGAGGGACCGCTCCAGAAGCACCTTGCCGTGGCTGAGGATGCCCACATTGTCGCACACGTCCTCCAGCTCCCGCAGGTTGTGAGAGGACACCAGCACCGTGGTTCCCCGCTGCGCCACATCCCCCATAAGCAGGGTCCACACCTGCCGGCGCATCACCGGGTCCAGGCCGTCAACCGGCTCATCCAGCACCAGCACCTCCGGATTGCAGCACAGGGCCAGCCGGAAGGCGGACTGCTTCTGCATCCCCTTGGACAGCCGGCGGATGGGCAGCTTCTCGTCCACACTGGGGAAGGCCCCGGCCAGGGCCTCATACCGCTTCACGTCAAATTTCGGGTAAATTCCCCGGTAAAAGCGCATCATATCCCGGGTGGAGGCGGAGTTGAAGTAATACAGCTCATCCGGGATGGCGGCAATCTTTGCCTTTACCTCCGGATTCTCATAGACCTGTTCCCCGTTCACCAGCACAGTGCCTGAGTCGGGGCGGTAGATGCCCATAATGTGCCGCAGAATGGTGGACTTGCCCGCGCCGTTGGGGCCCACCAAGCCGTAGATAGAGCCACCTTCCACAGACATGCTCAGTCCATCCAGGGCCGGAAAGCCGTCAAAGGTCTTTACCACGTTGTTTACCTTAATCATCTGCGTTTCCCCCTTCCAGCGCCCGGATACGGGCCCACAGCTCCTCACCGCTCACCCCCAGGAACAGCAGCTCTCCCGCCGCCTGGTCAAAGGTCTGGAGCAGGTCGTGCCTGCGCCCCTCGTCCACCCCGGTGTGGGGGGAGGCAAAGGAGCCCTTTCCAGGCACCGAGCAGAGATAGCCCTCCGCCTCCAGGGCCTCATAGGCCCTCTGGATGGTGTTGGGGTTGATGGCCAGGGTGCCCGCCAGGGTGCGTACAGAGGGCAGTCTCTCTCCCTCCTGAATTACGCCGGTGACCAGAAGGCGGCGCAGCCCGTCTCTCACCTGCTCGTAAATGGGACGGGCATCCCGATAGTCTAGGTTGAGCATTGGCCCCTCCTCTCTCCGGCTTAGAGCCGGACTGTATTAATTGTATTAATACGGTTAGTATATATTAGATGGAGCGCAGATGCAATTAAGAATTCTTTAAGATTTGTTTAAACAGGGGCCGCCCAGGGGAAGGGGCGGCCCCTGCAGTTATCAATTTCGGGCTGACAGATAGTCCAGCGCCGTCTGTTCCTCAGAGAAGTAGTGCTTCACACCCCTGATCTCCTGATACTCCTCGTGGCCCTTGCCGATGAGGGCGATAATATCCCCCTCCTGGGCCTGGTCGATTACCCAGCGGATGGCGTCGGCCCGGTCAGGGATCGTGACATATCTCCCATTGCAGCGGGCCAGGCCCACCTTAATGTCCTCATTGATGGCCTCTACCTCCTCATCCCGGGGGTTATCCATGGTGAGGACGGTTAGGTCGGCGTATTTGGCGCTCATCTCACCCATATCATACCGGCGCAGCCGGGAACGGTTGCCTCCCCCGCCAAAGAGGCAGATCAGGCGGTGGGGGCGGTAGGCCCGGAGCATGGACAGCAGATTTTCCATGCTCACTGCATTGTGGGCGTAGTCGATGAGCAGGGTATAGTGCCCCGGGGTGGGGATGAGCTGGGTGCGGCCCTTCACCTGAACGGTCTCCAGTCCCTGTGCGACGGACTCCCGGCCGATGCCGGCCATATCCGCCGCCGCCAGGGCGGCCAGGGCGTTTTCCACGTTGAACCGGCCGGGCATGTCCAGCAGAAACTCCCCGGACATGGGACCGGAGACGGTGAAGCGGCTGCCCAAAAAGCCCGGCTGGCGCTCCTCGGAGATGCTGTCCACCCGATAATCCGCCTGCTGTGACAGGGAGAGGGTAGTCAGGGGGCACAGAGCCCCGGCGGTCACCGCCTGCCAGTGTTCGTCGTCAATATTCACCAGTCCGCGCCGGCACTGCCGGAACATCAGCCGTTTGCACTGGAGGTATTCCTCAAAGCTCTCATGCTCCCCGGGACCGATGTGGTCGGGGGAGAGGTTTAAAAACACCCCCACATCAAAGCGGATACCGGCGGTGCGCCGGAGCTTGAAGCCCTGGGAGGAGGCCTCCATCACCACGTGGGAACATCCCGCATCCGCCATGCGGCGGAAGAGGGCGTGGAGCTCATAGGATTCCGGGGTGGTGTTTTTGGTCTCCACCCTCTCCCCGGCAATGACGGCGCCAATGGTGCCGATCATGCCCACCCTGTGGCCCGCCGCCTCCAGAATTGCCTTGAGCATGTGGGCCGTGGTGGTCTTACCCTTGGTGCCCGTCAGGCCGATGATGGTCATTTCCTCCGCCGGATGGCCGAACCAGGCCGCCGACAGCAGCGCCAGGGCGGCCCGGCTGTCCGGCACCCGCAGGACGGCTGTTCCCGCTGGAACCGAGATTTCCCGCTCCACCACCAGGGCGGCGGCCCCGGCCTCCAGGGCCTTGGGGATATAGTCGTGGCCGTCGGTCTGAAAGCCGGTGAGGCAGACGAAGAGGCTGCCGGGGACCACCCTTCGGGAGTCATACTCCAGGGCGGTAATGTCAATGTCCAGGGTCCCGGCCTCCAGGGTGCAGTCCAGCCCCCTTGTCAATTCTGACAGCTTCACAGATACAGCACCCCCTCAAATACCGTGTGGGAGGGGCCGGTCATCCGCACATGGCCGTCTGACTCCCGCCAGTCCACCTGGAGAATTCCGCCGATCTGCTCCACCTGAACCCGCCGGCCGGCATAGCCCAGCAGGGCGGCTGCCACCGCCGCGGTACAGCAGCCGGTGCCGCAGCCAATGGTCTCGCCGGTGCCCCGCTCCCACTCCCGGATTTTGATATAGTCCCGGGCCGTCACCTGGGCGAAGGTGACGTTGGTTTTATTGGGAAACAGGCCGGTCATATGCTCGACAGCGGGACCGTACTTCGCCACATCAAAGGAGGCGGTATCATCAACGAACATGACGCAGTGGGGATTGCCCCAGGACAGGGCGGTGATACGGAAGGTCCGGTCCGCCACCTGTACCGGCTGGTCCACAAACCGCTCCAGGGGGGTGTTCACCGGCACGGCGGCGGCGGCCAGCCGGGGCTGGCCGATGTCAGCGGTAATGTTCACCACCCTGCCGCCCTCGGTCTGAAGCCAAATGTGCTGCATCCCCCCCAGCGTCTCAATCTCAAATTCGGTCTTCTCCGTCAGGCCGTGGTCGTATACATATTTGGACAGGGAGCGCAGGGCGTTGCCGCACATCTCCCCCTCGCTGCCGTCGGGATTGAACATCTGCATCCGGAATTCCCCCCGGTCAGAGGGGCAGATGAGCACCAGCCCGTCGGAGCCAACGCCGAAATGCCGGTCACTTACCCGTCTGGCCAGCGCGCCGGGGTCGTCTATTTCCTGGGAAATGGCGTTCATATACACGTAGTCGTTGCCGTAGGCCTGCATTTTGGTGAATTGCAGTTCCATTTGTACCTCCCTCATATGCAAAACAAGCGTGATGCAGGGCAAGGACCTTGCCCTTGCCCTACATGACGAACCGTGTGGAAATGGGTAGGGGCGGCCTGTGGCCGCCCCTGCGGTATCCTCTCAGGTTACGCCAGCGCCTGGTCCAGGTCGGCAATAATGTCCTTCACATTCTCAATGCCGATGGAGATGCGGATAAACCGCTCATTGATGCCCAGCGCCTCCCGCACGTCAGCGGGGATGGACTCGTGGGTCTGGGTCAGGGGATAGGTAATCAGGCTCTCCACTCCGCCCAGACTCTCGGCAAACATGATCATCTTCACCCGGGACAGCAGATTCATAGTGGTCTCCAGGCTGTCCAGCTCGAAGGAGATCATGCCGGAAAAGCCGGTGGACTGCTTGGTCATGACAGCGTAATCCTTATGGTCCTCAAATCCGGAGTAGTACACCTTCTTCACCTTGGGGTGCTTCCGCAGCCAGTGGGCCGCCTCCATTGCGTTAGCGTTGTGCCGCTCCATGCGCAGAGCCAGAGTCTTCAGTCCCCGGAGGAGGAGCCAGCAGTCCATGGGGGCCAGGCCATTGCCGTGGGATTTGAGCTGGGCGTGGAAAAAGTCGCACATCTCCCGGGATTTGGCCACGGCGATTCCTGCGATCACATCGTTGTGCCCGGAGAGATATTTCGTGGCGCTGTGGACCACCACGTCAGCCCCCAGGTCCAGGGGCCGCTGGAAATAGGGTGTCATAAAGGTGTTGTCCACCACAAGGAGGGCCCCGATTCCATGGGCGATATCAGCCAGAGCGGCAATGTCAGCCACCTTCATCATGGGGTTGGTGGGGGTTTCGGCAAAAATCATCCTGGTCTCAGGCCGGATTGCCGCCCGGACGGCCTCCAGGTCGGACAGGTCAATCCAGGAGAAGGTACAGCCGAATTTGGAGAAGATCTCGTCGCAGATGCGGAAGGTGCCGCCGTAGATGTCGTCAGAGAGAATCACATGGCTGTTTTGGGGCAGCCATGTGAACAGGGCCATGTTGGCCGCCTGTCCGCTGGAGAAGGCGAAGCCCTCCAGGCCGTTCTCCAAAATGGCCATGGTGCGCTCCAGCTCCTGGCGGGTGGGATTCTGCACCCGCGTGTAGTCATAGCCGGTGGAGATGCCGAAGGCCCGATGGCGGAAGGTGGCCGTCTGGAAAATGGGAAAGCTCACCGCCCCGGTGATGGGGTCGCAGCCCATGCCGCCGTGGACCACCTGGGAGTCGAAGGCCAGTCCCTCCTTGCGGTCAAAGTTGTCGTAATAGCACTCGTTTTTCATGGTATTACCTCCTGTGTCCGGGCGGTGTGCGCCGCGGCCTGTCCAATTCTATCGTATTTTTAGTATAACGAAATTTTTTCCAAAATAATTGGAGGAAGATGCTTTTCACATTGCAAAAAATGCGGTATAATGATTCCAAACGATAATCTTCGGCTCGGAGGCGGCCTGCAGCCGCCCCGGCACAAGAAGCGGAGGGGGAACCGCCTATGCTCCAATCAGCCAGCTACCAGCGCCGCGGGTATCTCCACGAGGACTTCCGGCTGTTTCACCTTCGGGATATGGGGGTGGAGGAGATGGAGTACCACTACCACGAGTTTGACAAAATTGTCATCTTTCTGTCGGGCCAGGCCAGCTACATCATCGAGGGGCGGTCCTATTTTCTGGAGCCCTGGGATGTGCTGCTGGTGAGCCACCACCTGATCCACAAGCCGGTAACCGACCCGGCCCATCCCTATGAGCGGGCGGTGCTCTATCTGGACCCGGGCTTTGTCCGCGCCAGCGGCACCCGGGGGGAGGACCTGGCCTCCTGCTTCGACCTGGCCCGGGAGCGGCAGTTTGCCCTGATGCGTCCAGACAGGCAGGAGCAGGAGCTCCTGCGCAGTCTGCTGAAGCAGCTGGAGCAGGCCCTGGCAGACCGGGGCTTTGGTGGGGATCTGCTGGCCCGGACCGTCTTTCTTCAGCTTCTGGTCCAGCTCAACCGGGCCATGGTTCGGGACCGCACCCATCAGGACCGGTCTGTCAGCCAGTACGACCCCAAAATTGCCCAAGTGCTGTCCTACATCAATGACCATCTGGGGGAGGAGCTGACTGTGGACGGCCTGGCCCGGCTGGTGTATACCAGCAGGTATCATTTCATGCGCCGCTTCAAGGAGCTGACCGGCTGCCCGGTCCACCAGTATATTATCCAAAAGCGCTTGCTGGCCGCGGCGGAGCTGCTGCGCGCCGGGGCGTCTGCCCAGTCGGCCTGCGGGCAGTGCGGCTTTCAGGACTACTCCGCCTTTCACCGCGCCTTCCGCAGACAGTTCGGCGCCCCGCCCCGGGCCTTTATGCCTTGACGGGCCCGCCCTTATGGGATAAAATAGCAGGGAATAAAAAACCATCTCAGACGGACAAGGGGGAGACAAATTATGTATCAAAGCATCGGCTTTATCGGCACAGGGAGTATGGGCTCCGCTGTGGCCCGGGCGGCGGCGGCCAGCGGTCTGGCCCAGACCATTCTGCTGTCCAACCGGACTGCCGCCAAAGCGCAGGCCCTGGCCGGACAGCTGCCCGGCGCGGCCCTCTCCTCCAACGAGGAGGTCGCCCGCACCGCCCAGCTCATTTTCCTTGGGGTAAAGCCCCAAATGATGCAGCTGATGCTGGACCCGCTGGCGCCCATCCTGCGTCAGCGGGAGGACCGCTTCATCCTGGTCACCATGGCTGCCGGTCTGTCCTGCGGCCGCATCCGGGACATGGCAGGCACGGACTGCCCCGTCATCCGCATCATGCCCAACACCCCCGCCGCCATCGGAGCCGGTGTGGTGCAGTACTGCGGGCTGGGGGTGACAGATGAGGAGCTGGACAGCTTTGCCGCCCTCATCGCTCCCGCCGGGCTGGTGGACCCGGTGCCCGAGGGGCTCATAGACGCGGCCAGCGCCCTCTCCGGCTGTGGTCCGGCCTTTGCCTATCTGTTTCTGGAGGCCCTGGCCGACGGCGGCGTGGCCTGCGGACTGCCCCGGGACAAGGCCCTGGTCTACGCCGCCCAGACGCTGGCCGGCTCCGCCCGCATGGTGCTGGAGAACGGAGCCCACCCCGGCGCACTGAAGGATGCGGTCTGTTCCCCCGGCGGCACCACCATCCAGGGGGTGCGGACACTGGAGCAGAGAGGGGTTCGGGCCGCCGCTATGGATGCGGTCATTGCCGCCTATGAAAAAACGCTGCAGCTGCGGTGAAGAACAACGCAAACGGCCAAGAGAGGAGCGAGGCAAATGCGCATTGTAGTAAAGGTGGGCACCTCCACCCTGGCCCATGCCACGGGGCGGCTGAACATCCGCCATGTGGAGGAGCTGGTGAAGGTACTGTCCGACCTGAAGAACGCAGGACACGAGCTGATTCTGGTGTCCTCCGGGGCCATCGGCATGGGAGTGGGCAAGCTGAACCTGGGCGGCCGTCCGGCGGACATGCCCACCAAGCAGGCCGCCGCTGCGGTTGGTCAGTGCGAGCTGATGTACACCTATGACAAGCTGTTTTCCCAATACAACCACACGGTGGCCCAGATTCTCCTGGCCGGGGAGGACGTCAGCGACCCGCACAGGCGGAACAATGTGCACAACACTCTGGCCCGCCTGCTGGAGCTGGGCGCGCTGCCTGTCATCAATGAAAACGACGCGGTGTCCACAGACGAAATCGGCGTGTCCACCACGATTGGAGAGAACGACACCCTGTCCGCCATTGTGGCCCAACTGGTGGGTGCACAGCTGCTGATTCTGCTCAGCGACATCCAGGGCCTGTACACGGCCGACCCCCGCAGGGACCCCGAGGCCCGGCTCATTCCCACTGTGGAGGCGGTCACACCGGAGATCGAGGCTCTGGCCGGGGGCAAGGGCAGCGCCTTGGGCACCGGCGGCATGGCCACCAAGCTGAAGGCCGCCAAGCTGGTGAATGCCCGGGGCTGCGATATGGTCATCGCCGACGGCGGACGTCCGGAGCTGCTCTATGACATCGCGGAGGGCCGGGCCGTGGGCACCCGGTTTTTGGGCCGGAGACAGGAGGCGGAGCTTTGAACCGTGAACAGCTGCAGGCCCTGGCCCGGGAGACCGTTGAAATCAGCCGGACGGGCCGCTATCAGACCGGCAATCAGGTAATTTTTTTCGACGCCGCACGGCCCACCCAGCTGTGGACAGGAGACGCGCTGGACCAGCTTGTCCAAGGGACCGCGGTTCCAGCGGAGGGCCCCTCCGCCGCCATTGAGGTCCGGGGGGAGGGGACTGTAGACGCCATCTTCCGCCTGTCCGGCGGCCAGACCCTGTGCCCCGGGCTGGGGGTGCTCAACTTCGCCTCAGCGAAAAATCCCGGAGGCGGCTTTCTCAACGGCTCCGTGGCCCAGGAGGAGTGCCTGGCCTTCTGCTCCAACCTGTATCAGACCCAGACCACCGGCCAGGGACCCCGGTACTATGAAATCAACCGGGCCGGCCGGGACCCGGTGTATACCGACACCATGCTCATCGGAGACGTCACCTTTTTCCGCACCAGCGATTACGCCCTGACTCAAAGCTGCGTCACCTGTCCGGTTATCACCGCCCCCGCCGTCAACATGGGAATTGTCATCCGCAACGCAGACAGCACCGAGCGGGCCAGACGGGCCATGAAGGGGCGGATGGAGAAGATCCTGGCCCTGTTTGCCAAGTGGGGCTGCACCGACCTGATTTTAGGGGCCTACGGCTGCGGCGTATTCCGCAACAGTCCGGAGGATGTGGCCCGGTTCTGGGCGGAGCTGCTGCTGGATGCGGGATACGGAAAGCTTTTCCGCAGCATCACCTTCTCCATCCTGGAGCGGCCCGGCAGAGACGTCAACACCGCCCCCTTCCGCCGCCGGTTTGGCTGCGTGTAGACGCTCTCTACTCCGCTGACAGGCTCTCCCGCAGCAGGTCCATGAACAGCGCCATAGCCGGCGTGACCCAGCGGTTTCTGCGCCAGGCGCACAGGGCGGGGCTCGGGAGGCCGGAGACAGGGGCGGACAGCTCCACCAGCCGTCCGTCAGACAGTTCCTCCCGGGCGGCGAAGCGGGGCAGATAGGTAAAGCCCAGGTCGGACATGACGCACCGCTTGATGGTCTCAATGCTCCACAGCTCCAGGGTGGCGTCCAGCGTAATATCCCGGGCGCGGAGGTAGTCCTCCAAAGTGCGGCGGAAAATGCTGTCCGGCTCGTCGGTAACCAACGAGACGGGCTTGTGCTGGCCCGGCGTGGTAAAATCTCCGTGGGCAAACTCCGGGGAGGCCAGAAGTACAATCTCATAGCTGCCCATAGACTCCGTCTCCAGCGCGTCCCGGCTCCAATCCATGTCGTATCCCACCCCCAGATCACAGACCCCGGTGCGCACATTCTCCGCAATCATCAGGCAGTTCCGGCTGCGGATAATCAGCCGCACCTGGGGTGCCAGCCTGCGGAACCTCTGAATCACCGGCTGCATCCGGTAACACAGCAGGGTCTCGGCCATATCCACCCGCAGCGTGCCGGTGAGGGCGCTGCCCTTCTGGCCCACGGCGGCCAGCCGGTCTGCCGCCAAAAGCAGCTCACGGGCCTGGGCCAGAGCCCGCTCTCCAACCTGTGTCAGCACCATTCGCCGCCCCACCCGCTCAAAGAGGGGAACCCCCAGCTCCTCCTCCAGCTGCTGAATATGGACGGTGACTGTGGACTGGGTGTATCCCAAAACCGCCGCCGCTCTCTGGTAGCTCCCCTGATCGGCGGCGGCCAGCAGGGTGCGTAAATTTTTCAGCTCCATGGCACACACTCCATTGATTGATTTTATCAATAGTATACTTGAATAACATTTGCTTTTCAAATGTTTTTTCTTCTGGTAGGATAGAGCCACCCAAAGAAAGGACGGTGGCTGTCATGCCGGTCTCATTGATTCCAAGCTTTTTGCTCTATTGCTTTGTGGTGGGTATTACCCCCGGTCCCGCCAATCTCTGCTCTCTGGGGGCCGCTCTGCGGTACGGCCGGGGGCCTGCCCTGCGGCAGTGGCAGGGATTACTCTGCGGCTCCTTTCTGGACGCCATGGGGGCGGTTCTGGTCTCCTGGCTGCTGGGAACCGCCCTGGACCAGTATACCGGGGCTCTGTCCTGGGTGGGTGCAGTTTACCTGCTGTGGCTGGCCTGGCATATCCTCCATCCCAACAGTGCAGGCCCGGGTCGGGACCCGGCTGCGCCCTCCTTTCGGACGGGTCTGCTGGTCAACCTGACCAACGTAAAGGTAATCCTCTTCTGCATCTCTGCCCTGGGCAGCTATGTCCTGCCCTACTCCCGGTCCTTCTGGGCCCTGCTGGCGGTGGGGCTGCTCCTCCCGCTGATCGGGCCGGCCTGCAACCTGGTCTGGCTCCTCGCCGGGGCCTCCCTGCAAAAGCTCTTCGCCCGGCACCGCCGGGCCGCCGACATTGGCATGGCCCTCTCTCTGGCCCTGTGCGCCGTGAGCCTGGTGTGGCCCCACTGACCTGGGCGGATGCTTTCAAAACGGGCGGCGTATCCGCCCACACATCAAAGATCGAGGTGACTGGACAATGACAACACTGGAACTGCTCCAAAAGGCCAAGGCAGCCAAGGGGGCCATGGCCCTGGCGGACGCACAGGCCAAAAACCGGGCCCTGCTGGCCATGGCGGACGCCTTGGAGCTTTATCAAAAAGATATTCTGGCGGCCAACGCCCTGGATTTGGATGCAGCGAAAGGGACCATCTCCGATGTGATGCTGGACCGGCTGGCGCTGAGTCCTGAACGTATCTCCGCCATGGGAGCCGGTATCCGGGAGGTGGCGGAGCTGCCCGACCCGGTGGGGGCGGTCCTCAGCCAGACGGAGCGGCCCAACGGTCTGGTGATCAGGAAGACTGCCGTGCCTATGGGCGTCATTGCTATCATCTATGAGAGCCGGCCCAACGTCACCAGCGACGCCGCCGCCCTGGCCCTGAAGGCCGGTTCCGCCTGCGTCCTGCGCTGCGGCAGGGAGGCACACCGCTCCGCCGCCGCCATTGTGACCGCCCTGAAGGGGGGGCTGGCCGCCGCCGGCCTGCCCCAGGACGCCCTCCAGCTGGTGGAGGACACATCCCGTGCCTCCGCCAATGAGCTGATGGCGGCCCGCGGGCTGGTAGACCTGCTGATTCCCCGGGGAGGGGCGGGGCTCATCCGGGCCTGTGTGGACAGCGCCGCTGTCCCCGTGCTGGAGACAGGCACCGGTATCTGTCACATCTATGTGGACAGAGCGGCGGATCTGTCCATGGCACTGGACATTGTGGAGAACGCCAAATGCTCCCGGCCCAGCGTGTGCAACGCCGCAGAGGTGTGCCTCGTTCACCGGGATGTCGCCGGAGAGCTCCTGCCCAGGCTGCGCGACCGGCTCACCGGCCGCCCGGACCACCCTGTGGAGCTGCGGCTTGACCGGGCCGCAGCAGCAGTGATCAACGGCACCCCCGCCGGAGAGGCCGACTTCGACACGGAATTCCTGGACTATATCCTGGCCGTTAAGGTGGTGGACAGCCTGGAGGATGCCGTAGCCCACATCGCCGCCCATTCCACTGGCCACTCCGAGGCGATTGTCACCGGAGATGAGGCCGCCGCTCAGGCCTTCCTGGCCCGGGTGGACAGCGCGGCGGTGTATTGGAACGCCTCCACCCGGTATACTGACGGAGGGGAGTTCGGACTGGGCTGCGAGATGGGTATTTCCACACAAAAGCTGCATGCGAGGGGACCCTTGGGCCTGGCGGAGCTGTGTTCCTTTAAATTTATCGTAAAGGGCACAGGACAGACCAGATAGCTGCTCCTTTCAAAGCTTGTGTTTGTATCTTTACTGTTGTTTTATTTAACGGGAACCCTTTTTATTCTTTACTCCTACATTAAACCATGCGCTATATTGCGGAATATCGGCATATTGACAATGGCCTTACTGACCATTACCCTTCTTTTTATTATCTTTCCAAGCTTGCTGGCGAGGCTTAGAGGGGCTATTGTAATCCCTCTTGGTACTGCTACGGTTGCCGCATCCAAATTTGAGCAATTCGAACGGTTTGAGCCAATTATCGGGCTAATACTTCCCACAATTTCTATCGTATATTTTCTAATCGACAGGAGGAAAGTTGTTGGAGTAAACATCAAGTAAATTTATCAAATATTGCCTGTAAAGGATCGGGAATTGGAACGCAATTTCCGATCCTTTTATCAAGACTGCGAAGAAAACGCTCCATGCTGAAAATGGTTTTTGGCAAAAAATTACTCGTGACATTTTCCCAAAGATAGTGTATGATGTGGGCAGAGCATAAACCGATTCGGAACAGAAAGGACTGATTCCAATGAGCCGTTTAACCCGTAAACTGCGGGAACGGGAATTTATTGACCTGACCCGCGAGCTGCTGGACTCCGATCAGGTGCGGATGATGGGCCGCTGGAAGCACCACGGACCGGTGACCACGCTGGATCACTCCCTCTTTGTGGCTTTCAGCACCTACCGGGTGGCCCGGCTGCTCCGGCTGGACGTGCGCGCCGCGGTCCGGGGGGCACTGCTCCACGACCTGTACCTCTATGATTCCAAGGACAAGTCCGCCCACCCGGGCAACCAGTGTTTTGATCACCCCCGGTTTGCCGCCCGAAACGCCGCCGCTCTTACCCCTCTCACCCCCAAGGAGCGAAACATTATTCTCTCTCATATGTGGCCGCTGGGCGGGGCTCTGCCCCGGTCTCTGGAGGCCTGGATGGTAGACCTGGTGGATACTGTGTGCGCCGGACTGGAGGTCTCCCGCATTTGCAGACCCTCCCGGCTGCGGGAGCGGCTGGGCGTGCGGCCCCTGATTGCTGTTCATTAACAAAAGACAAATGGCCGTCTGTCCAATACATGGATAGGCGGCCATTGCTGTCTCCTGAATATCTTGAATATTTATACTTTTTAGAAAATCGTTCCCTCATAGTGGTAAAAAGGAAAAATCTATGGTATAATGCCCAGAGAAGAGGACTGCTTTCAGCTTAGGAGGATACTTTATGAAGGATTATTCCGCCCCGCTTCAGACCAAGCGGGAACAACTGCTTCAGGCCGGCGTAATGATGATGGACCCCTCTGCTGTCTATATCGAGGATCAGGTCACAGTTGGGGCCGGTACCATGCTTCTCCCGGGCACCATCCTCCGGGGAAACACGGTCATTGGGAAAAACTGCCAAATCGGTCCCCAGGTGATGCTCACCGACTGCACCGTGGAGGAGGGCTGCACCATCAACGCCTCCCAGTGCGAGGAGAGCGTGATTGAGAAAAACTGCCAGATCGGCCCCTATACTCACATTCGGCCCCACTGTGTGGTGGGGGAGGGGTCCAAGATTGGAGCTTTTGTCCAGCTGAAAAACTGCAATCTGGGAAAGGGAACTAAGATGGCCCACCTGACCTATGTGGGGGACAGCGATGTGGGGGAGGACTGCAACTTCGGCTGCGGCACGGTTACCTGCAACTACGACGGCTTTCAAAAATACCGCACCACCATTGGCAGCCATGTGTTTGTGGGCTGCAATACCAACTTCGTCGCCCCGGTGACTGTGGAGGACGGGGCCTTTATCGCCGCAGGCACCACTGTAACCCAGCATATTCCGGAGGACGCTATGGCCATTGGCCGGACCCGGCAGGAGATCAAAGAGGGCTGGGCCGGGGAAAACCGGCGCAAAAAGGGGAGAAAGTGAGGAATCGCCTCACTAAAATACAAAAGGGATAGAGAAAAACGGCCTTGGCCGAAAAAATGGGAGGATATTATAAAATGATCGCACATGGGAAGGACATCAAGGTTATCACGGGCAACTCAAACCCCGCGCTGGCCAGAGACATCTGCAAAGAGCTGGGAATTCCTCTGGGCAACTCTGAGGTGGGCGCATTCTCTGACGGGGAGAACTACGCCTCTATCTATGAAACGGTCCGCGGCTCTGATGTCTTTGTGGTTCAGTCCACCTGCTCCTTCGTCAAGGATGAAAAGCTCAGCACTGTGAATGATGCGCTGATGGAGCTGCTTATCATCATCGACGCACTGAAGCGGGCTTCGGCAGGCCGGATCACCGCCGTGATTCCCTATTTTGGCTACGCCCGGCAGGACCGGAAGACCAAGCCCCGGGACCCCATCTCCGCCAAGCTGGTGGCTAATCTGATTACCACAGCCGGCGCCGACCGAGTACTGACCATGGACCTCCACGCCAACCAAATCCAGGGCTTTTTTGACATTCCTGTGGATAATCTTTTGGGCTCCCCCATTTTTGTGGAGTATTTCAACCGCAAGTTTAAAGACAACCGGGACAACACCATGGTGGTTTCCCCCGATGTTGGCTCAGTGGCCCGGGCCCGGGCATTCGCCCAGAAGCTGAATATGCCCCTGGCCATTGTGGACAAGCGGCGGCAGAAGGCCAACTCCTCCGAGGTGATGAACATCATCGGCGATGTGAAGGACAAGCAGGTCATCCTTTTAGATGATATGGTGGACACCGGCGGCTCCCTGTGCCATGCGGCCAAGGCCCTGGTGGAAATCGGCGGCGCCAGAAGCGTCACCGCCTGTGCCTCCCACGGCGTGCTGTCCGGCCCTGCCATCCGCCGCATTAATGAGAGCGCACTGGACGAGGTGGTCTTCCTGAACACCATCCCCGCCCGCCCCGGCGTGCAGTGCGACAAGCTCCGGTATATCTCTGTAGCCCATCTCTTTGCCGAAGCCATCAGCCACATCTACATGGAGACCTCTGTCTCCCCCCTGTTTGTATAATGTTCTTCAAACAGAGCTCCGGGGGAGTGAATTGGCTGCTGGTCTGCTTGGGCAACCCAGGAGATAAATATGAAAACACCCGGCACAACGTGGGCTACATGGTAGCCGACGAGCTGGCCGGGCGGCAGAACAAGCCTGTTCAGCGGCTGAAGTTTAAGGCGCTGACTAATATCCTCACCATCTCTGGGGAAAAGGTGCTGGTGATGAAGCCCATCACCTACATGAACCTGTCTGGAGAGGCGGTGCGTCCCGCGGCGGACTTTTACAAGGTACCCCCAGAGCGGGTGCTGGTAGTATCGGACGATACCGCACTGGCCATCGGCCGGCTGCGCATCCGGGCAAAGGGCTCCGCCGGGGGGCACAACGGCCTGAAAAATATTATCCAGCTTCTGGGGACCGACCAGTTCCCGCGTCTGCGGGTGGGGGTGGGGGAGAAGCCCCACCCCGATTATGACATGGCTGACTGGGTCCTGGGAAGGTTTGCAGGGGAGGATAAAAAGGCCATTGACGCCTCGGTTAAACGGGCCGCCGATGCCGTTGCGTGTATCCTGGCCGAAGGCATCGACCGGGCAATGGGGAAATTCAACGGGTCATAGGGATCCGGACGGTACAATTAATTTTCATCAAGTCCCAACCACTGGCTCTGCCAGTGGTTTTTTATGCACAGGAGCGGACCCGCCCAAAGCTTTTCCGCCGCCTGAATCCCACGCCGCGCTTCAAGGGCCTATTCAGCGGCGCCCTGTCAGTCGAAATAGAACAGCTCCTCAAACTTTTTGTCCAGGGCGACGCAGAGCACAAGGGCCAGCTTGGCTGTAGGGTTGAACTGGCCCGTCTCGATGGAGCTGATGGTCTGGCGGGAGACCCCTACCAGCTTGGCCAGCTCCCCCTGGGACAGGGATTTTTCCGCCCGGGCCACCTTTAACCGATTTTTCAGGACCAGCTGATCATCCATGCCCTCACCATCCCTGTGTGAAGTATTTTACCACATAGAACACCAGAAAAACAAGGGAAATTATCATGGTGATCAGATCGGAGGTATCCTTCCGCTTGGCGAGACGGTAGAGCCGGCTGCTGACGCAGGAGGTCCAGAACATAATCATGACGCTGTCGGAGGACAGGTTATGAAAGTGTTTGTAGACGACGATAGCAAGGCCTGCCATCAGGGTAAAGGCCAGACTGAAGGACTCCCCCTCGATGGTGATAGTCCGCTCCATCTCATCCCGGTTTTCGTTTTCTTTGCGGCTTTTTTCCAGAATTTTTTCTCTGTCCATATTTATAACCCTTTCTTCAAAATCACAAAGACTGTAAGAACAGGCGGAATCAGGCCAATCAGGCCCATGATCAAATCATACTTTCTGCGGTGATAGCGGTAAAGCATCAAGTCGTGGGCCGATTTACAGATGAATACAGCCAGCATAAAAGGCCACCAGTCCACGTAAGCCTCGCCAGTGATCTTCTCCTGGAGGGCCAGCAGCAGACACAGGAGGCAGTTGACGGCGACCACAGCCCGGTAGCCGGCTGTGCAGGCCTTTTGCTCAATCTGCCGGTCCCGCTCATCAGAAAACTGATTTTCCTTTTGACTTTTTTCCAAAATGTCCTTTTTGTCCATAAAAAACTCCTTTCCGGCATTGGTCCGGCCGTGACCGCCTCCGTTGAGGGTATCATAGCATAGAGGCTTTGTATTGTCAAGTATACTTGTCAAAAAAATAATGAAACTTGGCAGAGCAGAATAGACTTGCCTTTTTGGCCAAAACAGGGTACAATCAGGGACAACACCCCATGATCAGGAGGAAAATGGAATGAAAGAATTTCGCGGAAGTCAAAATTATGTGGCCTCGGAGGAGCTGCTCCGGGCAGCCAACATCGCCATGGTGCTGCAAAAGCCACTGCTCATCAAGGGGGAGCCGGGCACCGGCAAGACCATGCTGGCCGAAGCCATCTCTCAGGCGCTGGGCAAAAAGCTCATCATCTGGAATATCAAATCCACCACCAAGGCCCAGGACGGGCTCTATGTCTACGACGTGGTCCAGCGGCTCTACGACAGCCAGTTTGGGGGCCAGGGGGTGGACGACATTGAAAAGTATGTCAAGCTGGGCAAGCTGGGGGAGGCCTTTACCGATGAGGAACAGGTGATCCTCCTCATCGACGAGATTGACAAGGCGGATCTGGAATTCCCTAACGACCTGCTGTGGGAGCTGGACCGGATGGAATTCCACATCCCGGAGACGGGCCGGACCGTGACAGCGAACCACCGCCCGGTTGTCATCATTACCTCCAACGCGGAGAAGGAGCTGCCCGACGCCTTTCTGCGCCGGTGCGTCTTCCACTATATCGAGTTCCCTGACCGGGAGCTGATGGCGGATATCGTCCGGGTCCACTATCCGGACATTGACGAGCGGCTGCTCACTCAGGTACTGGAGGCCTTCTATAAGATCAGAAACCTGCCCCAGATTAAAAAGAAGCCCTCCACCAGTGAGATTATCGACTGGATTCAAGCTCTCCAGCACGGGGGTGTGGACGTGCGGCGCATTGTAAAGGAGGTCCCCTACCTGGGGGTTCTGCTGAAGAAGAATGAGGACATCGACATGCTCCGGCGGCAGTGGCGGTGAGCCCATGTTTACCGATTTTCTGTACCTGCTGCGGCGCAGCGGATTGAAGGTCTCACTCACGGAGTGGATGGCCCTGGTGGAGGGACTGCACAAAAATCTCCATAACGCCAGCTTCACTGGCTTTTACCATCTGTGCCGCTGTCTGCTGGTGAAGAGCGAGGCCGATTTTGACACCTTCGACCGCGCCTTTTTGGAGTATTTTAAGGACGTTCCCTTCCAGCAGGAGGTATCTAAAGAGTTATTAGATTGGCTGAATAAACCAGATGTATTGACAGACTATGCCAACTGGGATGAAATTCAGGCGCTGAAAAACATGGGCTTCTCTGAAGAGGAGATTGAGCGGATGCTCCAGGAGCGCATGGCGGAGCAGACCGAAGAGCACAACGGAGGAAATTACTGGGTAGGCACCCACGGTATGTCCATGTTCGGCAACTCCGGCCTGTCCCCCAAGGGCATCCGGGTGGGGGGGCAGTCCATGTACCGCCGGGCCTTCCGGGTGGCGGGGGAACGGAAATTCCGGGACTTCCGCCGGGACAACACCCTGGACACCCGGCAGTTTCAGGTGGCCCTGCGCCACCTGCGCCAGTTCTCCGGCCTGGTGGACCTTCCCCCCACGCAGTTTGACGTGGACAACACCATCAAAGACACGGCGGACAACGGCGGCGTCCTCAAGGTGCGCTACAAGCGCCCCCGGGAGAACACAGTGAAGGTGCTCCTCCTGATGGATTCCGGGGGTTCAATGGACTATTATGCCCAGCTGTGCTCCGCTCTGTTTCAGGCGGTGAGCAAGTCGGGGCATTTTAAGGACCTGAAGGTCTACTATTTCCACAACTGTGTTTACAGCCGCCTCTATCACGACCCCACTCTGATGTCGCGGAACAGCGTCCCCACCGACTGGGTGCTGTCCAACCTGCCCGGGGATTACAAGCTGATCCTGGTGGGAGACGCCCAGATGGCCCCCTACGAGCTGATGGGAGGATACTACGGCAGGGGAGAGCGGTCCGGCGGCCCCCAGTGCGGCATGGACTGGCTGCGGCTGCTGAAGGGCCGCTTCCGGCACACGGTCTGGCTCAATCCCAGCGCCCGGCCGGATTGGGGCCCCTACTGGTCCCAGACCTACGATACCATTTCCAGAGAGTTTCCCATGTTCCCCCTCACCGTGGACGGCCTGGAGGAGGGCATGAAAAAGCTGCTGATCAGATAGGGAGGGTCCAACAAATGATTCGAAAAGGCACACGAGAGGATATTCCTCAGGTGGCAGCCATTTATGACCGCATTTTAGCGCAGGAGGAGCGCGGACAGGCCTCCGTCGGCTGGGCACGCGGGGTCTACCCTACGGAGCAGACCGCACTGGACTCCCTGGCTGCAGGAACACTGTTCGTCCTGGAGCAGGACGGCACTGTGGCCGCCGCCGCAAAAATTGACCAGAATCAGGTGTCCGAGTACGCCGGCGCACCCTGGCGGTATCCGGATGCTCCGGAATCCCAGATAATGGTGCTGCACACCCTTGTGGTGGACCCGGACTGGAATGGAAAAGGCCTTGGGACACAGTTTGTCCGGTTCTATGAGCAGTACGCCCTGGACCACGGCTGTCCCTACCTGCGGATGGACACAAACACCAAAAACATGGCCGCCCGGAAGCTGTACGCCCGCCTGGGCTACTGGGAATCCGGGATCGTCCCCTGCGTCTTCAACGGCATCTCAAATGTCCAGCTGGTCTGCCTGGAGAAAAAACTGCACTGAATTAAGCTGCAAAGCCCCTGGAACGCTTTACGCTCCAGGGGCGGCTTTTTTTAATTGCGTTTGAACACTATAAGCTTAGCTGCTGATTTTCAGCAGGAGACTCCACCTTAGCGTCCTGTTCTCTCTGTGACAGTATCTCAACCCTTTGCTCGGGAATTTCAAGGCCCCAGTTATCCCAGCCAATATAGTTCTGTCGTGCAAACAGCTCTATTTTTTCCTGAGTTGGAAACATTTTCGTAATTCCATCAATTACAATCTCTGGTTTTTCACTATGCCTTCCGCGATGAAATGAGACAAGCTGCCGAATATTCCTCGCTCCCCTGGGGCTTGGAAAACGCCCTTTCTTAAATGCAAGGACGAACTCTGTTTGAGACAGTGTGTAACGTCCAGGATTATGGACCTGCTTATCCCAGACAAAAGCCACAGTTTTGTATTCAAATCCCCAGGCCCGCCCCAATTCTATAGCGTTTGCAAATTGAGGTCCGGTTGTCCACATAAAGAGGATACAGTCATCAGCGGCAATGGAATTGACATCCAACTGTATTAATTCCTTCAATTTCAAGGTTGGATATTTAAAGTCGGCCGCACTGATAAAAACAGTGTTTTTAAATTCTATGTTAACTGCTTTTAAATTTGACTTATCAAACTGCATTTTTCCCCCGTAATCCCAAGGTGGGTCAGCGTAAATAACATCATATTTCTTTTGGGGCAAGGCAGGGTACAGTTCTTTCAAAGGATTGATTTTCCGGCGGCGTTTTGCTTCGGGATTATATTTTGAGTACCCGCTGACAGGGCTTTCTTTCTGTTCAGTCATCGAAGGGATCCTCTCTATAGGATTGTTGATAAGGTTATTTTACAATACCAGACGGAAGATGTCAACAGAATGTGACTTATAAACCGTTGACTTATTGGCGGTATTTAATAACCTAAGCTTCAGGAGGAAAGAAGATGATTAAAGAAAAGCTTGGATATCGCATTCGGGAATTAAGGAAGCAAGCAAATATGAGTCAGGAAAGTTTTGCTCTTTCCATTGATATGGATAGAACTTATCTTGCATCTGTGGAAAGGGGAAAACGAAATATTTCGCTGGAAAACATCTATAAAATTGCCAATGGATTTCACATTTCCATTGAAGAATTGTTTAAAGGCATGTAAATTTGGAGGACGCATATATGGCGACACAAGAATTGCGGAAAAGGGCAAATTGGCAGACTCTCAGCGGAACAAAAGCCCTGAAAGCGGAGAAAATATTTAAAGAGACATTGCAGCAGGCACTTGATGACCTTTATCCGGAAAGGTTTCGTGTGGAGCGCCATCCAAAGGACTTTGAAGATATTTATTCCACTTATCCTCTGCCTAAGGATGTCCTTGACAAGATTTATAACGTCGATGTTTCGAAAAAGAAAAAGAATAAAAAACCCAAATATACATGGGGAATCAGCATGGATTTCGCCATCAGAAATCTGGAGAATGGAAAAACGCTCTTTGGCGAAATCAAACGTCAGGACGGTTGGGTTGAATCGACAAGTCCAAAAGCGGGAAGAGGAAACGCCCATGAGCGCAGCTGCAAGTACTTCACGCCTGGACTTATGAAGATTATCCGGGAGAAAGGGGGACTTTCTGAGGAGATTCTGCCATTCTGGCTTGTGTTGGTCGGAGATATAACCAGAGATCCCCGCCGGAATCGGGAGATTGCGTTTTGGTTTCAGGGCTATACAAAAAATTACTATATGTGGCGGAATACTGACGACGTGGGCGACATACTGGATTTCTTTGAAAATAACCTTTTGCCCTATCTTCTATGAGTTCTGTCAAAATCCGGAGGACAAAAACCGGTTTAAAACAAAAAATTTCCCTTGACAGGGGGAGAAAACTGGCATACAATAGGGATTCACAAAGCAAAGATAGGGAAGAGTACTCCGCAGCGGGGCATTAGAGAGGGGACGGCTGGTGAAAGTCCCCCAAAGCTGCGGCGGGAAGGCCCCCTGGAGCGCGGGGAGGAAATGCCCCGCCGGTTCCCGCCGTTACCGGGTCAGAGTGCGTATCAGCCAGATACGAATTCAGGTGGAACCACGGACAGTCTTGTTCGCCCTGAGCCGAAGAGGCTCGGGGCGTTTTTGTCTGTAAAGGGGGTGTATAGTATGACAGAGCAGCACAGGGAACAGGCTATTGAGGTGGTGAAGAATATCTGCCATGTTCTCCACGAGAAGCGGTATGAGGACTTGCCCTCCTGCGTGGATGAGATGGAGTGGGACGACACGGAGGTAATCAGGGAGTGCATCCAGGGCACCCTGGAGATGAACGACTTCGATGTGTTCGACGAGTACGGCGTCCCCTGCAATTTCAAGCCCCAGTATGAGTACCACCATGAGGTGATGTTTTTCGAGTACAACGACGGCAGCGGCTTCGCCGTGGACTACGAACTGACCTCCGGCGGGGAGTTGGTTTATCTGACTTTACAGCTTGAGTTCTTGTACGAAAACGGCGGCTTGAAATCTATTTTCCGCACCATTGACCCCCAGTAGGGGCGGATATTATCCGCCCTCACTATACGCAAGGCCTTTTGAAGAAATGCGGCCGGCACAGGCCGCCTCTGCAAATCAAATTATTAAAATAAGGAGATTACAACATGAAAAGCAGCGAAAAGACCATGGAAAAAATTGTTGCCCTGTGCAAGGGCCGGGGCTTTATCTTTGCCGGCAGTGAAATCTACGGCGGTTTGGCCAACACCTGGGACTACGGTCCTCTGGGCGTGGAGCTGAAAAACAACGTAAAGAAGGCCTGGTGGAAGAAGTTCGTCCAGGAGAATCCCTACAACGTGGGCCTGGACGCCGCCATCCTGATGAATCCCCAGGTGTGGGTGGCCAGCGGCCACGTGGGCGGCTTCTCCGACCCGCTGATGGACTGCAAGGAGTGTAAGGAG
>JAAVYL010000128.1 GCA_022791075.1 Lawsonibacter sp.
AGGGCCCCATGAAGGCCCGGATGCGCCAGCGTGAGGAGGCAATCCTAGGTAAGCTGGGGATCACCCGGGAGGGCGTGTAGGGGCGGACATTGTCCGCCCGTTCCGGAGGTTTTCGTAATTTGCGGGCGGATGGTATCCGCCCCTACGGGAAAGAGAGAGATTTTGTGAACAAGAAAATTATCCCTTGGGCTCTGCTGTGTGCCCTCCTGCTGGGCGGGTGCCAGTGGGGAGAGGAGGCGACCGCCGCATCCTCTCCGCCGCCGGAGTCTGTCCCCAAGACCGCTCAGGAGCTGCTGGAGGAGCAGACCATCGACGACACCCACGATGCCTTTCTGGTGGACACCGGCGGGCGGCTGGGCGCCCTGCTCGTCACTGTGGAGCGTGGAGAGGAGAATTCAGAGGGGGAATTGGGCGGATATTTTGTCACGATTTCCGTTTGGGATCCTCAAAATATGGAGAAACCTATCCAGACCATGGAGTCGGAGTTGGAGTACGCAGCTTTTAAGCACCATGATGTGGTGGACGCAAATTTTGACGGCTATCAGGATTTTGGATATATGTGGTTCATAGGGAACCAGCCCACCTACTGGGACTACTGGATCTGGAATGAGGAGACCGGGCAGTTTGTGTCGGAACCGGAGTTTAGAAGTATTTCCAGCCCTGTTTTTGACGCAGAGACAAAGGAGATCCACGGCTGGGCAAGGGAGAGCGGTGCTGCGGACGGTGTCAATACCATCCACAAGTGGGTGGACGGGGAACTGGTCTGCGTCAGGCGGATCGAAGTCAGGAAAACAGACAGCTCCGACGGACCGTTTGACCTGGCGTTTGTCCTGATTGTGCAGGACCGGATTGATGGTGAACTGACCGAGGTGTTCCGTACCGAGTTTCCCGCGGGTTCGGGTGGATATTTTGAAGAACGGTCGAAGTGGGAAGACCTGGACTATCACGGCGAGACAAGATAGAGCCACCATGTAGGGGCGGATATCATCCGCCCGAATAAGCAGGCAGTATATAAGAACGGGCGGATATTATCCGCCCCTACAGTTGTCGTATCCGATAAAATCATTATAAAAAGGAGTATAGCTATGAAAAAAGTTAAATTGACCGCCATTGAGGACGAGTTCGACGACTATGAGAACATGGGCATTCAGGAGGGAAAGAGCTGGAACTTTGAGTTTGACCTGACCCCCTGCGTCATCACCTGCGTGATGGCCTGCACCATGCTGTTCGTGGTGCGCTTTATCGGGAAGCATTTTTTCAGCAGGTAAGAGTTTATATTCCGGGGAACTGCTCACACCCGGAGAGAAAGTGAGGATCACCTAATGATAAGAAAATCCGGGATTATTACCATCTGCGGACGGCCCAACGTGGGCAAGTCCACCCTGACCAACGCCTTTGTGGGGGAGAAGGTGGCCATTGTCACCAACAAGCCCCAGACCACCCGGAACCGCATCTGCGGCATCAAAAACCGGGGGGAGAGCCAGTTTGTCTTTGTGGACACCCCCGGCCTGCACAAGGCCCGTACCCGCCTGGGGGACTACATGGTCAGCGTGGTGAGGGAGAGTGTGGCGGATGTGGACGCGGTCCTGCTGCTGGCGGAGCCCATTCCCCATGTGGGAGAGCCGGAGAAGCAGCTCATTGCCCGCATGAAAACCCTGGGCTGCCCCACTGTGCTGGCGGTCAACAAGGCGGACACCCTGGAACAGAAGGAAAAGCTCCTTGAGGTCATCCAGGTCTACAGCCAGGAGCACAATTTTGATGCAGTGGTGCCCATCTCGGCCAAAACCGGGCAGGGGGTGGAGGAGCTGCTGGACGTGCTGGAGGAATACCTTCCAGAGGGGCCGCAGCTCTTCCCCGAGGATATGACCTCCGACCAGCCCGAGCGGCAGATGATGGCCGAAATTTTAAGGGAGAAGCTGCTCCTCCTGCTGGACAAGGAGATCCCCCACGGCACCGCCGTAGAGATCACCCGCTTTGCCGAGCGGGAGGACGGGGTGGTGGAGGTGGAGGCCACCATCTACTGCGAGAAGAACAACCACAAGGGAATCATTATCGGAAAGGGGGGCGGGATGCTGAAAAAGGCGTCCACCCTGGCCCGGCAGGATATGGAAAAATTTATGGGGACCAAGGTGTTTTTAAAGACCTGGGTCAAGGTGAAGGAGAACTGGCGGGACAACCCGGCGGCCATCCAGAATTTCGGATATGTGAAGGAGTAGCATGGAGTATTCCAAGGACGACCTGATCAAGGCAAAGCGCCAGATTGACTCCACCCTCCACAAGCTGCGGGAGACGGTCAAGACCCTGAGCGCCAAAGAAAACCCGGGCAGGTACAAATCTCAGCTCACCCTGGCACAGCGCAGGATCAGGGCTTTTGAAATCGCGAATTGCCTGATTGAGCGGGAGATGGAACAGGCGTAGGGCAAGGGCTCTGCCCTTGCCCTACATGACGTGACCGCCTCCGCAACAAAATTTACCGCTCATACCCGCTCCTGAAACCGGACAGCCTAATCCCAGAAGGAAAGGGAGGGCTGCACCATGGACGAGCGGGGACTTTGGGAGCTGTTTTGCCGGACCGGTCTGCCGGAGGCTTGGCTGGCTCTGGCTGGACGGCGTGAGGAAGCTGCGGCCCAGCCAGAGGAGCTGGCCAGAACGGCCTTTCAGCCGAGAGTTGAGAAAGCCTGACGGGAGTGCTTCCCGTCTTACATAGGAGAAATGCCCATGCACATGACCACCAAGGCGCTGGTCCTCCGGACAGTGGACTATAAGGAGACGGACAAAATTCTCACCCTGCTCACCCAGGACCAGGGGAAGCTTACCGCCGCCGCCCGGGGGTGCCGGAAAAAGCGGAGCACCATCGCCGCCGGGTGTCAGCTGCTGGCCTGGTCGGAGATGGTGCTTTACGACTATCAGGGCCGCTGGTCGGTGAAGGAGGCGGCCACCCAGCGGCTGTTCCGGGGAGTGTCGGCGGACATTGAGCGGCTGGCCCTGGGGTGCTATTTTGCAGAGGTGTGTGAGCTGCTGGCTGTGGAGGGACTGCCCAGTCCTGAGCTGCTGTCCCTCACCCTGAACAGCCTGCACGCCCTGGACAAAATGCAGGACAAGCCGCTTTCTCTGGTGAAGGCCGCTTTCGAGTGGAAGGCCATGGCCCTGGCGGGGTATGAGCCCCTTCTGAACGGCTGCGCAGTGTGCGGAGCGGTTCCGCCGGAGGACTCCCGGTTTCATCTGCGGGAGGGGGTGCTTCACTGCGCCCGATGCCGGGAGGGGGCGGGGGAGGGGATCTCCATGCCCCTGTCCCCGCCGGCTCTGTCCGCGCTGGAGCACATTGTCCACGGGGACCCCAGACGGCTGTTCTCCTTCCGGCTGGAGGGGGAGCCCCTCAAGCAGCTGTCAGATACTGCCGAGGCATACCTCCACACCCAGCTGGAGCGGGGGTTTTCCACCCTGGACTACTATAAGAGCTTACAGCCTCCCCAGGAAAGCTGAGACAGGGGGATGCCCAAGGCGATCAGCGATACCTTTGGCTGCCGGCAACCATGTTATGAAAAAGCCCTCCGGCCAGGCCGGAGGGCTTTTCAACTTACTGCTGGGTCTCGACCTGGCCGAAGGAACGGCCGTTATAGGTCAGGCAATTCTTACACATACGGTGAGGCAGCCGGTAAGCCCCGCACTTGGGGCAGGTCACGATACCGGGGGTTTCCAGCTTCCAGTGGGAGCTGCGCCGCTTATCGCGCCGGGCCTTGGATACTTTTCCCTTGGGGACCGCCATGGGTGACACC
>JAAVYL010000129.1 GCA_022791075.1 Lawsonibacter sp.
CGGTGGGGCATCCGGGCCAGCATCCAGACCTTGCGGCCACCCTGCAAGGCCCCGGCAGTCTCATAGGTCACGCCTGCGCCCAGCAGATCGTCGGTGAACTGAAAGGCGTCCTCGTTCTGGACCACCTTGTACCTGTCGGACACGATACCCAGGGCGGCGCTGTCAGTGCTGCGGAGATTGACCTTGTAGCCAGGAATCAGGGAGCCGTTCTCGGTGTAGACATCCTTCTGGATGACCTCCCAATTCAGGCCGGCGTAGATCAGGGCATCAGCAGAGGTGGGAGCCTCCTGCACCTCAGTACCCAGGCCGTGCCAGGGCTTCTGACGGACATAAAACATGGTCTCAACATTTGCGGACATTTTTACTCCTCACTTTCAGTCATTTTCTCATAACGCTCACAGCAGTTATGGCACATAGGTTCTTCATGGTCAGGGTCATTCTTGGAGTAGTGCGCTTCACTTTCGGGCAAGGTCTTGCCGCACCGGATACAGTAGGTGATCGGATCTTTCATTGCGGCTGTTCCTCCTTCGTCAGATGGTCGATCACCGCACAGAGCAGTGCGGCAGCGGCGGCAAGCAGAACACCCATGATGCTGCCCTGGATGTCTTTTCTCATGTCCGTCACCTCGGCGTACAGATCGTCCGGATCATCTGATCGACAAGCTCCAGGATCACCCCACGGATGACTAATAGCAGTGTTTTCAACATAAATTTGCCTCCCTATCGTCAATAAAATTGAAAAGACCGGAAACTGCCCAAGGCCCTTAAACCTCGGCAGTTTCCGGTCTTCTTATGAGAATGATATACGTTTGAATGGTACATGGAAAGCAAACAGGGCGTTAATTTACTTTTGGGAGGGGACTGCCATGCAGAACGAAATTTATCACGAATACCTTGAAGAGTGTAAGCAGGAACAGGTTCCCGTCGTGCTGACAGCGGCGGAGGTGATGGATATTCTGGGGGTCGGGAAGAATACAGTTTACCGGCTTCTGAACTCAGGGAGACTGCGTGGAGTGCGTGTAGGACGCTCCTGGAGAATCAGCATGGATTCACTTAATGAATTTATCCCCTAAATGGGCGGATGGGCGGATGGGCAGATAAAAATTATCTTTAAATACGTCAAAACAAGTGAGAATCACTGTGTTTTGAATGCTTCTTTTAGGGATTTTTATCTGCCCATCCGCCCATCTGCCCTTGACATCTACTCCCGCCCCCGATACCCATGCCGTTCCGCATTCCCCAGCAGGTATAAAAAAGCGAAGGCTGGGATGCGGATCAATTCTTTTCCGTTAGGGGCGTTGTGGACACCATAGTCGTCTGCCCGCTTGGTCACTACAATAGCGGCGCTGGCCTCACCACACAGCTCACAGATGGCGGAATCGTTCGGGATAGGAGCTTGCTCCCGATATTTGACTTCGATCAAAATATTTTTGACGCTGGGGTAGTCTACCACCACATCGATCTCCTTCCCCTTTTTGCCGCCCCGGTAGTAGCCTACCCTTGTGGCCCTCTGGTAGTAGAAGGCGGCCACATGCTTATAGACGGCGGTCTCCACCATCTTCCCCAGCTCGATGGGATCGGTCAGCACATCCTCGTCCATCAGTACAGCGTTTCGGATGGCGGCGTCGGCGATATAGATCTTAGGCTGGGCCTTCAATATCTTCTGACCGCCCAGCTCCACTGGATAGCTGAGGTAGATCAGGTTGGCGCTCTCCAGGTATTTGATATAGTTCTCCACGGTAGGCCGGGTCACGCCGTCCAGCTCTTTGGCAATAGCCGCGAAGGAGACGATATCCGAGGAGACATTGCACAAATACAGGAAGATGCGTTCCAGCTCCGTGGCGCTGCGGATATTGTACAGGGAGGGAAGGTCTCGCTTGAGTACCTTATCCACTACATCCTCCCGCATGATCTGCTGGGCCAGCCGGTCATTGGAGGCCAAGGCCAGTTCCGGAAAGCCGCCCACTTGCAGATATCGGTTAAAGTGGTTCTGCACCGCCCCCAGTTTGAGCATGACCCCTGTGCGTTCCTGCTGGCTCATATGGGAAAAGGCTGTGGGCCGTATCTCGGGCCCTAATTCCGGCACCGCTACGCCGGTCAGGGCGCAGTACTCATAGAAAGACAAGGTGGGCACCTGGATCACGCTCCAGCGTCCCGCTCCGCTCTCGGTGCTGCCCTTGATCAGGGCCGGGCTGGCGGAGCCGGTGGCAATCATCTGAGTCTCAGGCTGAGTGTCGTAGATCGTCTTCATCCACTTGTCCCAGTCACTGGCGTACTGGACTTCGTCAAAGAAGTAATAACAGTCCTGTCCCGCCCAGACATTTTCATGGTAACACTCCAGGATATCGTTGAAGCCGCTCAGCTTCAGCATAGGGTGGTCCATAGAGATGAATACGATGCGCTGGGGCTGGATCCCACGCCGCAGCAGGGTGTCGATCATCTGATATTGGATGGTGGTCTTGCCCACCCGGCGGGTGCCGGTGAGCACCACAGTACGGCGCAGGTCAGTTCGATCCAACCGCTTCATCGCCTCATGGTAAGCGAACCGGCGATACTTTTTTGTGAAGTCCTGGTGGACGCTCCCGGTTGTCCACCAGGGGTTGAAAGAACGGAGAACCTTCAAAATCTGCTCTTTTGTCGCAATTGCCATAGAACTCACCTCAATCAATATTATAGTCCTTATCTTCTATTATGTCAATTAAATATCAAAGTATACTTACACGTTTCGCTATCAAAATAGAAAATATTAGTCAAAAACATGAAGCGGCAGAGCGGGAGCTATTGCCTCCGCTCTGCTGTTCATACGTTCCAGACTACTTCCGCACTGTCATTCTCCAGCCGGACTTCCCGGATAAACTGTGCGGCCACCACCTTTTTCTGTTCAAAATCCAGCGGCTCAAATTTCAGGCGTCTGATGGTCGGCGTTTTGGTGTGCCGCCTGGACTGCCGATTCAGCAACTCCTGGCGCTGTTGTTCCAGCCGCTCAATGGTGCGATTGATGTAGGGCATGGACAGGTCGGTGCTTTCAGCAAGAGCTAAGATCAGCCGCTCGATCTTCTGGTCGATGGCCGCCAGCTCACCGGCAAGCTCCTGTCCTGTCTGCTGTACCGCTTCCACATCGGGGCACTCATTCAGCAGTTGCTCCAGTTGAGCAGCTACGGATGCTTCCAGTTCTCTCAAGTCCACCCGAATACTGCTGTCACATAGCTTCAGGTTGGTGCGTCCGCTGCAAACCAGATAATATTTCGCTCCGTCCCAATTGACCTTGACGCTGTATCCGCACTTGGCGCACTTCATCAAGCCGGACAGCCAGGTGTGCTTGCCCTTCCCCTTGGTGCCCAGCTGCCGGTTCTGGTCCAGCTTGTACTGGCAGTCCAGCCAGAGCTGAGATGAGATCACACCATAGTGGTTTGCCATGGAAAAATGCTGATCCTTCAAGTCCTGATATTTCCCGGCGCTCCGATCCCGCTTTCCGATGACCATTCCGGCATGGAGTCCGTCAAAATCTTCCAAGGTACTTGCAAATTGCAGCCCTTTTGCCTTATAATAAAGATAGACATCCTCGTCCGCCATGACATACAGCGGGCTATGTAGGATCCGGGAGAGGGTCACGTTGTCCCATGTGGCCCGTTTAGGGGCCGGGATACCCTGGCTGTTCAGGCTGCGGGCCACGCTGCCCAGGGAGGCTTCTGCGGCCGCATAGGCGGTGAAAATACGTTCGACGGTCTCCATGTTCTCATCGGGGACCAGCGTGGGAACGAGACGGCCGTCCGCTCCAGGCAGACGTCCGATGGAAAAACCATAGGGAGCGGGCCCGCCCGGCCAGGAGCCTAGCTTGGCCCGCTGGTAGTAGTTGTCCCGTACCCGCTCGGCGGTGGTCTCCCGTTCCAGCTGGGCAAAGACCATGATGATATTCAGCATGGCCCGGCCCATTGGGGTGGAGGTGTCAAAGGTCTCGTTGATGGAGACAAATTCCACTCCGTGCTTTTTCAGAGTGTCCCACAGCTTTCCGAAGTCGGTGATGGAACGGGAGAGCCTGTCCAGCCGGTAGACAACGATTTTCTGTATCGCCCCCTTCTCTACGTCCTCCATCATCCGCTGAAAGTCGGGACGGTTGGTGTTCTTGCCTGAAAAGCCTTTGTCCTGGTAGATACTGACCTCTTCTCCGGTCTCCCTCCTGCACAGGTCGATCTGCCCCTGAATAGAGAGGCTGTCCGCCTTGTCCACAGATTGACGGGCGTAGATCGCGTCCAAGACGGACACCTCCTTTCTTTACGCCAGTTTTCAGTGGATGGTCGGCTGAGCCGATACGGTGCGCCGCAGGAGCCGGCTGTCTCCATACAGCTCCCGCAGACACCTGTGGTAGAGCAGACGCAGCGTTTCCATCCTGGCCTCCGGCGTTGTGCCAGGGGGATGGGTGTGGTGGATGCGCATAAGGTCATCCCTCCTTTATCAAATCCTTATGGAAATGATATGCGGCTGAAGATACTGGTTATGCCAACGGACCCGTGGTCTCCTGGCTACCTTGCTTCAGGCGGATTCCGAGATAGCCTCTGGTATCCTTACCGCCAACCCTTTTGATAAATTTAACATTTGGATATTTGGAAAGATTTTCACGCAATAGACGTGAAAAGTCAGTAAAGCTCAGTTGATAGCCTTGATTTTCAAAAGTATAGGCATCATAAAGAGCCTGTGTAGAGGTCTCCACGTCCTCCTGGAACTCACAGTCTTGTATCAGAAATTGCCCTACAGAGCGATACCCAGCCCTGGAATCACATGGCATCGACTCGGGTGGCAATTCCGATCTTGCAAGCTGGAAATTATTCTGCTCCAACTCATAATATTCGATCAAAGCCTCCTTTACGATGTAGGGTGCCTCCTCCCGCAGATCCTTGTAAAGCTCCTGCCTCATGCTGGACTCTGGAACCGGATTGCGAAATGGGATAACGATCATACGGTTCAGGAGAGCCTGTTCCTTCTCCATATGCGGAATCTGGATTGGGTGATTACCAGCAAAAAGTAAAAGCGGCTTTTCGTAGAAAGTAGATGACTCATGATATTTCCTCTCACCTTTGACGGGATCATCACCGACCACCTGTTTAATTATACCTACCGCAGTTGCTGGTAAAGGACCATCAGGCAGGTCCAGGCAGGTACCCAACAGCTTGCCTTCCAGACTACCTACTGTCCAGCGATCAGCAAAGTCATGCACTCCTCGTACAGTCTCTATGTTGTCACGTCCTACCAATTCTTCCAAGAAGCGGCCAAACTGGGTCTTTCCGGTGTTGCTCTCTCCCAGAAGAACGAAGAAATGTTTGTATGGCCTCCCAAGTATAGTAAGTGCGACAAGTTGAAGCAGTTGCCTGCGGATCACAGGGTCTCCGTCTGAGCAGTTCTGCACAAAAGTCTCAAAGGTATCTCCGTCGCATGTACTCATCTCTTGGCCACGTACATTGATACAGCTGAAAAAGTGGTCTTCAGCGTTATGTGGCAAAAGCTCCCTGGTTTGAAGGTCATAGGTGCCATCCAGCATATTGATTTTTCCGCTCGGTGAAGTGAGCCTCCCCTCTTCTTTAATGTCAGAGTTGATGACCAGCAGGTTATAGATTTTTCTGTACTCACTTTCAGTAAGACAGTCAGCCAAATATTCCTGCTCCAGAAACGCCCGGATCTCTGTCTCTGCCTCCATTCTATTTAGTTTTCTCCAATAAGGTGGCTTGTATAGGCACAACTCTCCCTCATACATCATCAGCGGAAGACTGTTCACCACGAACTGTTCCAGTTGAGATATATCCCGCTTTTCCTGACGTTTACCCAATCCCTTGGAAATATCGGGTGTGGGTGATTTCTTGGCAACCAGTTTACAAAAAAGTTTTTCTTCGATTGGTTTGCCCACTGGAATCTCGGTATCTCGCTCCATAGGCTGTTCGAGCCATGATGGCTCAGACCAAGGTGCGTTTACAGAGAGAGGTATACTTTCCAATGGCTGACCAACCGGAAGTTCAGTATCCCGCTCCAGGGATTGTTCAAGCCATGATGGCTCGGACTGAAGTACATCTATGGAGAGGGGTATACTTTCCAATGGCTGACCAACCGGAAGTTCCGTATCCCGCTCCAGGGATTGTTCAAGCCATGATGGCTCGGACTGAGGTACATCTATGGAGAGGGGTATACTTTCCAATGGCTGACCAACCGGAAGTTCCGTATCCCGCTCCAGGGACCGTTCAAGCCATGATGGCTCGGACTGAGGTACATCTATGGAGAGGGGCATACCTTCCCATGGCTGACTGTCTAACGGTTCAGTCCCCCTTCCAGAATCAAAATCGCTAAACGGGAGGTCAGCGTCCCGTTCCACGCCCCGACTGAACCATTCAGGCTCAGTCGGGACAGATAGGTCTGCTTGCTCAAAGGTACCCCCGGATGTCCCTACAATTTCAGGGAATGTCTTACTAAGCAGACCACTTGCTTTCATATTACCCACCTCCTCATCGAATCCTATCTTGAATCAGCCAATGCTCGATCAGATCACCGGCCCTGTCCCAGAGGATGCTGCTCTCCTTGCATCCATCCTCTCCTTCGCTAAAGAGCGCATTGACTGCGATGGGTCCCACATTCGTATTGGCTATGACGAGGATGGAACCTTGGACACATCGGCCCTCACCAGAAAAGGCGATGACATTCGTCTGCCCCTTAAAAAGCGCAAGACGCGCTTTAGCGGGTGCTCTCCCATGATCATCCAACAAGAGCTGGTAATCCTTCGGAAAGTCATCCTTGTTGAAGCGGAACTCTCTGCCGTCCTGGTCAGTCAGGCATACCCTGAGATAATTTATAGGGTATGCACCAGCAGCCGCACACAGATCCAGCGGGCTGGATTCGTTCTGCCGCAGGATACCGAAGCTGCCTCTGGTGCGAGCGATAAACTGCTTTGCCATAGAAGCGACGGCCATTGGAGCTAATGTTGATGAATGGTTGTACATGACGATTCCTCCACAATATAGTCAGCACATGACATACAAGGATGTCATATCCTGTGACCTTTATTATAAAGCAGAATGGTATGATTTCATAACCACATCAAATCGGCTCAAAACCCGTAGTTATCATTCGATCAGAGGAAAACCTCGAACTTTTTTGTGCACAAGCATACAAGCAGAGAACGGAGTGGTTCGAAAATGGGCGATTACAATGACAGACTGACAGATCTAAAACTTGAAGAAAAAGCCACTATATCCAAGATACGGAAATTCATGGAAAACAGATATCGTAATGGGCGGACAACTACGCCCGGTTATCAATATGCACGATTTTTGGAGGAATGCCTTCAAAGATTTACCGATTATCTAAAAGGCATAGATGGTTATTATTCATCCCGAAACGTGAGCGTCATTGCCTCTCTTTCTGAGTACAAGAACTTATATTCCACTGATAGCTGGGTGAAAGATGATTCAAACTGTTACTTAGTAGATGAAACTATGATCAGATCCGAATTTGTTGAGAAGATTGCGGGTGTTGCTGCAAGAGCGGCGATTGATACCTTGCTCAAAGATTCTGCTAATACTGTTCCTGAATCTGATAAAGACGGTATTTGTCAAAACGCTATTAAATGTGCTTTTGATATAGCTCAGGAGTATTACAATGTCAGCCGCAGTTACCTCAATGATACATGTACTGCAAAACAAATAGATCTGTTGGATAGGATCATGTCAACAGCAAAAACTGATTTCGACTGTGTTGTAGATATGCTTGATCTAACCAATGACTATGTATGTAAGTTCTTGCCCTGTTTTTTAACAGCATTCGTATGTTCAGGAGCACGTAGAGACCTTTTTTCCCGGAGTTCTACTGGCATAGAGGAAATATTGAGACCATTTGTAGACGAAACCAACGTTGAAGAATATGAAACCAACGTTGAAGAATATGATAGAGAAATCGAAAGGGAACGTCGACCACTCAGGCGTATGATGCAAATCCAAAGATTGAGCAACACTTTTTCCTTGAAAGGAACAAAATTTAAATTCAAAAAGAGTGTTAGCAAAAGGCCAAAACGATATATTGTGAATCGCAGCAAAGCGAACTTAGATGCCTTATTTGCCACACATGTTTTTATGGCTCTTTCGACCATTCTATTCGATACTGCGCAAGATATGGCTAGAAAAGCTGAAGATACAGCTGAAGCCGCCGATATGGCTGAGAAAGCCAAAGAAGTGGTCTCTAAAATAGACTTGAAGAGTTGCTACGCCTTGCTTCTGAATTATACAGATCCGGATTCACCCGACCTGAAGAACATCTTATCGGATGCCATCTGGAAGTATCCTAAATATAATGAAATTCTGCTACATAACTTTCGCTTTGAAACTGAAAGCGTTATCTTTTGATTCTTTTTAGTGGAATCATGTTTCTGCAAAAGCAAGGATGAGCGCCGGTCTCGCTGGCGCTCATCCCTGCTTATTTCAACCTAAATATGTCTGGAACCTATATGGGAAGGTGACAGCCTGGACTGGAAGGACCTGGAGGCTGGGGAGATCACCCGGCGTGTGACCTCCAAGGTCCAGCCCGGCTCTATCGTCCTGTTCCACAACGCGGCGCTCCACACCCCGGAGGCCCTGCCCTCCATCATCCAGACGCTCCTCCAGGAGGGCTACACCTTTATCCCCATCTCTCAGATTATTCTCACCGGAGATTACACCATCGACCACACCGGCCGGCAGTGCCCGGTCAAGGGGGACGCAGCATAAATTACTTCCCCACAAATACCGACACACTTCTGCTTCGGACCGTGACCTGACGGCCGGGGACAGCGGTCTCCCTCTGTTCCCCCTCCCAGGTATCCACAGCCTTTGCCCAATTCATAGACGCGGGCAGCTCCGGCAGGGTGACATCCAGATCCCCCCACCAGGCGTTGGCAGCAACATAGACCACCTGGGGACCGGTATCCCGCTCCCAGCCGGCAAACATAACCCCCACATACCGGTCGTGGCTGCCAAAGGGTCCGTTTCGCCAGGGCTCCACTCCGTGGAAGCTCACATCCGGGAAGCCGCAGGCCCCGTCGCCGGTTTGGGCCCGCACCACCCGGTATTTCTTACGGAAGCGGATCATATATTTGAAAAAGCCAAACATGTCCTGGTTGCTCTCCAGGCGGTTCCAGTCCAGCCAGGAGATGATATTGTCCTGACAATAGGCGTTGTTATTGCCGAACTGGGTGTTGCAGAACTCGTCCCCCGCCAAAAACATGGGGGTCCCCCGGGAGCACATCAGCAGCGCGAAGGCGTTGCGGCACATCCGGCGGCGCAGCGCATTGATTTCAGGGTTCTCTGTCTCCCCCTCCTCCCCGCAGTTCCAGCTGTTGTTGTCGTTGGCTCCGTCGGTGTTGTTCCAGCCGTTGGCCAGGTTGTGCTTGTCGTTATAGCAGAATAAATCCCAAAGGGTAAAGCCGTCATGGCAGGTAATGAAGTTTACCGAGGCGTTGGTGCGTCCCTGGCTGCCATACATGTCTGGAGAGCCCACAAGGCGCTGCGCCGCCGCCTGGGCGAACCCCTCGTCCCCCTTGAGATAGCGGCGGACATCGTCCCGATAGCGGCCGTTCCACTCTGCCCAGCGGTTCCATGAGGGGAAGGTACCCACCTGATACAGGCCCCCCGCATCCCAGGCCTCGGCAATGAGCTTCACATCGCCCAGAATGGGATCGAAGGCCAGGGACTGGAGCAGGGGCGGCGCCCCCATGGGGGAGCCGTCCTCGCTGCGCCCCAGAATGGAGGCCAGGTCGAAGCGGAACCCGTCAATCCGGTAGGTGGTGACCCAGTAGCGCAGGCAGTCCAGAATCATCTGCCGGACAATGGGGTGGTTGCAGTTCATGGTATTGCCGCAGCCGCTGAAGTTGTAGTACCGCCCATCCGGGGTAAGCAGATAGTAAATATTGTTGTCAAAGCCCTTGAAGGAGAAAAAGGGGCCCTGTTCATTGCCCTCAGCGGTGTGGTTAAACACCACATCCAGGTATACCTCAATCCCCCGCTGGTTGCAGGCCCGGATCAGCCGTTTGAGCTCGTTGCCCTCCCGGTTATACTCTGTGCTGGCGGTGTAGCTGGTATTTGGCGCAAAGAAGCACACCGTGCTGTAGCCCCAGTAGTTATAGAGGGTATTCCCGTCCATTTCCCGGTAGTCCTGCATCTCATCAAACTCGAAAATGGGCATCAGCTCGATGGCGTTGACCCCCAGCCGCTCCAAATAATCCAGCTTTTCCATGATTCCCGCAAAGGTCCCGGGATGGGAGACCCCCGAGGAGGCGTCCCTGGTAAACCCCCGGACGTGGAGCTCATAGATAATCAGGTCCTCCATGGGAATCAGGGGCTGAGGCATATTTCCCCAGTCAAAGTCATCCTTGACCCCCCGGGCCTGGTAGTGCTGGCCCCGGGGGGCAGTGTCCCCCCACTGGCTCTGGCCGGTCACCGCCTTGGCATAGGGGTCCAGCAGATATTTGGACCGGTCGAAGATCAAGCCCCGCTTTGGGTCGTAAGGCCCGTCCACCCGGTAGGCATATTCAAACTCCTCTATGTCCAGCTTGAACACAATCATTGAGTATACGTTGCCAATGCGGTAATGCTGGGGGAAGGGAAGAACGGCAAATGGTTCCTCCTCCGTCCGGTGAAACAGCAGCAGCTCAATGGAGGCGGCATTGTGGGAGTGGACCGTAAAATTCACCCCGCCGGGGATGGCAGTGGCCCCGTTGCTCTCATAGAAGCCGGGCCGGACGTCAAACCCGGCGATGCGGTCCAAAGGGACCAGATGGATGGAGCGGGGCAGGCCCAGCTGAACAGCGGTCGCCAGGTGCTTCTCTGCCGGACCTCCGGCTGTGGTGTGTGGGTTCTGTTCCATGGATAATTCCTCCCTTCAAAAATGCAGGTTCTCCTGCATTATACCACAGAACCCAGAAGCCGTAAAGAAAAAGCGGATCCCGGCAAGAGCCAGGGTCCGCCTTTTTCAAGTTCTTTACACCAAAATCGCGCCCTGATCGGCGGAGGAGACCATTTTTGCGTAGCGGGCCAGATAGCCCGTCTTGATCCTGGGTTCAGGACACACCCACCTGCCCCGGCGGGCCTCCAGCTCCTGGTCAGACACCTTCAGGCTGATGGTGTGGGCTGGGATATCGATGGAGATCAAGTCCCCCTCCTCCACCAGGCCGATGGCGCCGCCCGAGGCCGCCTCGGGGGAGACGTGGCCGATGGACGCGCCCCGGGTGGCACCGGAGAAGCGGCCGTCGGTGATCAGGGCCACATCCTTGTCCAGGCCCATGCCCGCAATGGCGGAGGTTGGGTTGAGCATCTCCCGCATTCCGGGGCCGCCCTTGGGGCCCTCATACCGGATGACCACCACATCCCCGGCCACAATCCTGCCGGCGTAGATGGCCTCGATGGCCTCCTCCTCCGAATTGAAAACCCGGGCGGGGCCCTCGTGCTGCATCATCTCGGGGGCCACTGCGGACTGCTTTACCACACAGCCGTCAGGCGCCAGATTGCCCTTGAGGACAGCGATGCCGCCGGTTCTGGAATAGGGGTTCTGGATGGGGCGGATGATCTCCGGGTCCCGGTTGACCACCCCATCCAGGTTTTCGGCAATGGTCTTTCCGGTGCAGGTGAGCAGAGAGGTGTCAATCAGTCCCGCCCTGGCCAGCTCGGCCATGACGGCGTAAACTCCGCCGGCCCGCTCCAGGTCCTCCATGTAGGTGTCTCCAGCGGGGGCCAGGTGGCACAGGTTGGGGGTTTTGTCCGAAATCTCATTCGCCATGTCGAAGCTCAGCGTAATGCCGCACTCATGGGCAATGGCGGGCAGATGAAGCATGGTGTTGGTGGAGCAGCCCAGCGCCATGTCGATGGTCTCGGCGTTGTGGAAGGCCGCCTCGGTCATGATGTCCCGGGGGCGGATATTTTTCTCCACCAGCTCCATAATCTTCATACCCGCGTGCTTGGCCAGCCGCAGCCGGGCGGACCAAACCGCAGGGATGGTGCCGTTGCCCCGCAGGCCCATGCCAATGGCCTCGGTGAGGCAGTTCATGGAGTTGGCGGTATACATGCCGGAGCAGGAGCCGCAGGTGGGACAGGCGTTGTTCTCATACTCCTCCACTCCTTCCTCATCCAGCTTGCCGGCATAGTAGGAGCCCACTGCCTCAAACATGTGGGACAGGCAGGTGCGCCGGCCGTCGTTCAGCCGTCCGGCCAGCATGGGCCCGCCCGAGACGAAGATGGTGGGCACGTTCACCCGCGCCGCCGCCATGAGCAGGCCGGGGACGTTCTTGTCACAGTTGGGAATCATCACCAGACCGTCAAACTGGTGGGCCATGGCCATCGCCTCTGTGGAGTCGGCGATGAGATCACGGGTGACCAGAGAGTACTTCATCCCCACGTGGCCCATGGCAATGCCGTCGCACACCGCAATGGCGGGGAACTCCACTGGAGTGCCTCCCGCGGCCCGGATGCCCGCCTTCACCGCCTCGGCAATCCTGTCCAGATTCATGTGGCCGGGGACAATCTCATTGTAGGAGCAGACCACCCCGATCAGCGGCCGCTCCAGCTCCTCCCTGGTGTAGCCCAGGGCGTAGAGCAGGGAGCGGTTTGGGGCGGCGGGGATGCCTTTTTTCACAACATCAGAGCGCATATGGATTACCTCCTGATTTTAGTTGTCTGTTTTTTATTAGTTGTCTGACATCAGAGTACCACAGGAGGCTGGACATGTCAAGAGGGAATGTGGTAGAATGGAAAAAAGCCCCCTTTAGCAAGGGGGCCCTGACTCCTCTTCCTCTTTCTTCTGCTCCTGCTCTTTCAGATCCTCCAGCGCCCATTGAGTTGCCGTAATCACAAAAGAGGAAAATGTGGCTTCTGTGCCGCGAATCGCAAGTTCTACCTCTTTGATTACGTCGTTAGGGAAGCGAATATTCTTGGGTGTTGTTTTGGGAACTGCGGGTATTTTAAACTTTCTTGCCATCTCCTCACCCCACTACACATTTTGTACTTTACATTGTGCAGCATTTGGTATAATATTTATGCACCACAGTTTGTATATCACTTTGTAGAGGAGAATGTAAAATGTATATGAAAATGCTCGAACGGATTCTGCTGCGCTTTTTGATCAACAACAAAATCAAAATGGCGATTGTCGGCTTTGATACCAAAGGTTTTGCCGAAACCCTGAACCAGGAGCTGAAGGAGCGGCTGGAAACGGTTGAATCTATCCTTTTTACGGACGATGATCTCATGTCGGACGAAGAAAAGATCTGGGAACTGAAAGAACTGTTTCAATCTGATTTTTATATTAAGGAATGACATACCATGAAAAAACCGAACCTGTCCCAGCAGACGGCCCGGCGGCTGTACAATTTAGTTGCGGCGGAGAAAAAGTTTGCTCCCGGGGAGAAGCTGCCCAATGAGGTGGAGCTGTCCCGGGAGCTGGGGGTGAGCCGGGCCACCCTGCGGGAAGCCATCCGGGAGCTGGTCAGCCAGGGGGTGCTGGAGGTCCGCCGCGGTCTGGGCACCTTTGTGTCCCCGCAGGTGGGACAGCTGGAGGATTTTGGCTTCTCCGCCCTGGAGCAGCTTCGGGGCCAGCTCCAGGATCTCTTTGAGCTGCGCTCCATCTTTGAGCCCCGGGCCGCCGCTCTGGCCTGCCGCCGGGCCACAGAGGAGGAGCTTCGGGATATTTGGGCCCGGGGCAAGGACGTGGAGGCCTGCATTCTGGCCGGCCAGGACCGGACCCAGGCTGACCGGGCCTTCCACGCCGCCATTGTCCGGGGGGCTCACAACGAGTTCATGTCCCGCCTGCTGCCCATCATCGACCAGGCTGTGGGCACCGCCATCGCCTCCGGGGAGCGCCGTGAGGCGCTGGCCCAGGCCACCCTCCGGGACCACGCCCTGCTGCTGGAATTTATTCAAAAGCGGGACGGCGAGGGGGCCCAGCACGCCATGGCCATCCATCTGCGCCACGCCATGGACGAGATGGGCCTGGAAATTGATTGACTTTCCGCCACCCCCCACTATAATAACAGTATGGATATATTTATTTTTGTGGTAAATTTAATAGGAACTGTAGCCTTTGCCGCCTCGGGCTCCATGATTGGTCTGAAGAAAAATATGGATATCTTCGGCGTGTGCATTCTGGGCCTGACCACAGCCACTGGCGGGGGCGTCATCCGGGACCTGCTCCTGGGGCTGACGCCACCCATGGCCTTTCAGGACCCCACCAGCGCTTTGGTGGCCCTGGCCACCTCGGCGGTATTTTTCTCCCGGCGGGTGCGCCATGTGCTTATGCACAGCCAGCGGTGGTATGATCTGCTATTGTTCTGGATGGACACCCTGGGTCTGGGGGCCTTCAGTGTCATCGGCGTACAGCTGGCCTTCTCTCAGGCGGAGGAGCCCACCTTCTTTCTGCTGGTCTTTGTGGGAACCATCACCGGCGTGGGGGGCGGTGTGCTCCGGGACCTGCTGGCCCAGGAGGTCCCCTATATCTTTGTCAAGCACGTCTATGCCTGCGCCTCCCTGGCCGGGGCGGCACTGTGCGCCGGCATGTGGAACCATGTCAGCAGCGTGGACGCTATGTCAGTGGGAATGGCCGCCGTGGTCATTATCCGCGCCCTGGCCGCCCACTACCATTGGAATCTACCCAAGTCGAAGTTCTGACCTGTAAATCGAAATACCTTATGTGTGTTGCAGCTTATCTCCAGTCACTTTAATTAATTATTGATAATTATCACATATTATGTTATAATTTATTTGTGCAATAGTTATAAATCCCATCTTGCCGGGAGCATGAAAGGAGTAGGCCAATGGGCAATCAATCGGCCAGTATACCCTGGCCATCCACAGTAGCGCAGCCTGTATTGCTGCTGTGGCGGGAAGCTGATTTTAAGAGCCAGCGTCAGATTGGTGATAAATATGAATGAAAAAATTGATGGTCCATACACTTTTAAAAAAGATTTCAAGCCTTTTTTGCGCCGTTTTGTACTTCCTGTGACCGCTGTATGTATCATTGCTTTCGGAATTGCCCTGTTCAACAGGCGGACGGACCACTCCCTGACAGAAGCCGATGTCATGGCGGCGGCACAGCAGGCGGGTTTATCGCTGGAGCTCTCCAAAGAGGGGGCAGAGTCATGGGGCGAGGGCCATATACTTTACACATTGACCGGAGAAAACGCCACAGTTTCGGTTTCCCACGCACTTGTAGACGGAGAACAGGTATTGCAGCTGCACTGCCTCAGCCAGGCGGAGGAAATGCCGGAGTTTTCCTGGGCGGATTGGGCGCCATACCTGTCCTTCGCGTCGCGTCTCTTTGACGGCGCTATGGACAGCGAGGAGCTTTTCCATGTGTTGTCCAGTGATGCCTTGCCAGAGCCCGTCCCTTTGACGGAGGACGGGGGCGGACGGGCCGAATCAAAAGTATTGAACTGGCAAGCTCAATTATCAGACGGTTACAGCGTTGTGAATTGGCGCAGGCACGGCTCTGAACTCACAAGAGCCTTCCCCTCCCCGGTCATTCACCGCTGGGAAAGTGTGCTCTCCGTTTCGCTGTACGGGTCAAAAGACATTTATGAAACAATGCACGAGTAGTTTCCCCACAGTTGGACAGAGCCTGTCGTTATGTGTGACAGGAGGTGACAATGATGAGGCTGTCCAAGCTCCACACAAGATTGTTGGTATATGCGGTTCTGGCCCCGGTTCTGCTTCTGGCCGCCTGTCAAAAGCAGGAGCTCCTGCCCAAGCCTGAATTTCCCCTTTCGGAGGAGGCCGTCATCGCGGCGGTGACAGCGCAAGGGCTGGACTGGACCGTCAGCTGGAACGAGCAGCAGGGGCAGACAGATACAAAAACGGTATACAGTCTGCTTCAGCCTGAAAGCGGCAGGGAGTTCGGCACGGTCTTCATCACCTCCTCCCAGACGGAAGAGCTGGGCCGCTATCTGGGCGCCGCCCTTGTCATTTCCCGCACACAGCTCCAATGGCCCCTTGAGGAGCCTCACAGCTGGGAGGAGTGGAAGGACCTGTTCAAACTGTCCGCACGGCTGTACGGCGGGTTTGAGGATGAGGAGGAGATTTACCGGGCCTGCGCAAAGGAAGAGCTTCCGCTGGAGGAGACCACCCTCTGGGAGGGAGCCCTCACCGGCGGCTACTGCCGGGTCAAGGCCTCGGCGCCCATCCAGGACTGGAGCCCCTTTGCCGGCGGCGGCCTGACCTATAACATCCACGTTGACCTCTTTGAACGTGAGGACGCTTACCATATCTTTACCCAAAAATAAAAGCGGGCCCTGTGGGGGACACTTCGTAAGGAAGTGTCCTCCAACACTTTTGTCAAGACAGCCGAATGTGATTGAATTGCAGGGATATTCAACACTTTGGAGGTAAATGTCGTGGAGAAATGCACATTTGAGCAAATGGGCGGCACCTATCATCAAGAAG
>JAAVYL010000130.1 GCA_022791075.1 Lawsonibacter sp.
GGCGGAGGGCAAGCTGACCTTGGATGACTTTATAGACCAGCTCAGCGACAGCGGCCTCATTCACCTGCTGGGCGGACAGCCCAATGTGGGAGTGTCCAACACCTTTGGACTGGGCAATCTCCCGGAGTACGGTGTGCCAAACCTCACTACCGCTGACGGCCCCGCCGGTCTGCGCGTCCAGCCCGAGGTGGGTGTCTGTACCACCGCCTGGCCCTGCGCCACTCTGCTGGCCGCTACTTGGGACGGGGAGTTGGTCTGTAAGGCTGGTGCGGCCGCGGCTGCGGAGGTGAAGGAAAACAACATCTCGGTCTGGCTGGCCCCCGCGGTGAATATCCATAGAAATCCCCTGTGCGGCAGGAATTTTGAGTATTACTCCGAGGACCCGCTGCTTACCGGCAGGCTGGCTGGGGCCATGGTGCGGGGCATCCAGTCTCAAAATATTGCCGCCACAGTGAAGCACTTCGCCTGCAACACCAAGGAGACCAACCGGAAATACAGCGACTCCCGCCTGTCCCAGCGGGCCCTGCGGGAGATTTACCTGAAAGCTTTTGAAATCATTGTTCGGGAGGAACAGCCCTGGGCTATTATGAGTTCTTACAATGTCATTAACGGCCGCCGGGCCTCGGAGAGCCGGGAACTGCTGACTACCATCCTGCGGGGCGAGTGGGGCTATGCTGGTCTGGTAATGTCTGACTGGTGGACCCGTGGGGAGCACTACAAAGAGATCCTGGCCGGCAACGACCTGAAAATGGCCAATGGCTACCCGGAGCGGGTGGAGGGGGCTATGAAACTGGGGGTGGTCAACCGGAGCGACCTGGAAATCTGTGCGAAAAGAGTGCTGGAATTAATTTTGAGAATTGACTAAGCGCTGTTTGAAAAATGGAAATGTGCATTGAGGCGAGGGATTTTTCACCAGATGAACACAATTTTTCGCAGGAATCCTGGATGGACTTCAAGAAAAATTGGCCAATATACGGCAGAGATGGAGCCTTCCCCTACTCAAGGCCTCCTGCCAGCGGAGCTGGATCGCCCCTGAGCATAAAAAACGAGACGGACTGTTTCCGTCTCGTTTTTTATTGTAATCTCAGTCGTTTCGGAAGCTTCGGATGGCCTGCGCTGTTTGGATGTAGTCCGCCTCCACCTGGGGGAAGAGCTGAAGCGCCCGTTCATAGTCCTTGGTACGCAGGGCCTCTGTAATCTCGTGACTGGACTGATGCAGCTTGGTAAAGCTGAGATTCTGACAGACGCCCTTCAGAGTGTGGGCGGCGCGGAACGCCTCCTCGTAACTCCCGGCCTTCAGGGAGCTCTCCAGCAGCTGGAAAGACTGGTCGTTCAGAAATTTGCCCACAAATTTCTCCACCAGGGCATCGCTGTACAGCCGGCCCAGCACCTCTTCATAGTCGCCCTCCAGGGCTGCGTAGCATTCTTGAATTGTCATGAATCTTCCTCCTCTTTGCGTTCCACAACGATGCCGACGGCACCGGAATACTGAGGCGGCTCATCCGAGGACCACATAGCCTGGCAGATAATCCGAACAGGCTGTACTGTGCCGTCCAGGAGAGCTTCACAGTCAAACTCCACTGATGGCTCCTCCGGCGTGGTATTGTGAAGCAGCTCTGCCAGCCGTTTTGGGGCCAGCCGGTCCGCCATACGTTCGCTGTTATAGGGATCCACAACGGTCTCGTCCAGCCCCAGCCGCCTGGCGCCCCAGGGGGACAGGGTCATCAGCGGCGGGTTCGGAGTATACTCAAAGAGAATCTGTTTCACAACAGAGGTAAAGAACCGGGCCTTGTTCCGCTCATACTCCAGGATATGCAGGGTACGGTCTGTGACCGACATATCTTCATACTGGAGCAGTTCCGCCGCCGTATTCTCCATAATTCGCTGGTCACCCCGTGCCACGGTGTCCACTGACATCTCCCGCTGGATTATGTCGCTGCTCTCCACCAGACACTCCAGCAGCAGGGGCTGGAACGCTCCACACTCTCCATTGAGAATCATGGCCAGAGCTTTCTCATGGGAGTGGGCCGGCTTATAGACCCGGACACTGGTCAGCGCGTCATACACATCAGCCAGTGACACCACCTGTGCGGAGATGGGAATCTCCTCCCCCACCAGACCGTCCGGATAGCCCCGGCCGTCATACCGCTCGTGGTGCCAGCGGCAGATCTCATAGGCATATTTCACCAAGGGCTCATCCTGGAAGGGGACCTCCTTCATCATGTCCGCACCCATCTTGGAGTGCCCCTTCATAACGGCGAATTCCTCCGGCGTAAATTTACCCGGTTTGTTAAGAATTTCGCTGGGAATGCAGATTTTACCCACATCATGGAGGGTGGAGGCGTTGCTGATCAGGTTGATGGTCTCCCGGTCCAGCTGATATTTATCCGTCTTGTGCATCAGGCTTTTCAATAGCAGCTCGGTCATGGTCTGGATATGAAGCACATGCAGACCGCTCTCCTCATTGCGGAATTCCACAATGTGGCTCAGGATGGAGATCATCAGGTTGTTGACCTTCTCCTTCTGGTAAATCTGCTCGTTCACCATCGCTGCCAGACGGCGCTGCTTGGCGTAAAGCATGATGGTGTTAATGACACGCCGGCGCACCACCATCATATCGAAGGGCCGGCTGATATAGTCGGTCACCCCCATATCATAGGCCCGCTCAATAAAGGCGTGGGTACTCTCCGCCGAAATCATGATAACTGGCACACTGTCAATCCAGTCGTACTTGTTCATGGCGGACAGCACGCCGAAGCCGTCCATATTCGGCATCACAATATCCAGAAGCACCAGGGATATTTCCTGCTCCATCTGCTGCAGGATTGCCACTGCCTGGAGGCCGTCCTCCGCCTCAATCATGTCATAGGAGTCCTCCAGCATAGAGCGCAGGATTGCGCGGTTCATCTCTGAGTCGTCGGCCACCAGAATGGTATAACGCTGGTTGCTTTTTGGGGCCAAGGTACTCACTCTCCTTTTGTTCGTATTTTTTTCCGAACGGCATCCCGTTCCAGCATCAGCTTGGTCAATACTGCGCACAGCTGCTCAATATTGATAGGCTTGGCCAGGTGTGCGTTCATGCCCGCCTGAGCGGTGCGGCTGATATCCTCCGCAAAGGCGTTGGCTGTCAGGGCAATGATGGGGATGGTCTGTGCGTCCGGACGCTCCAGCGCCCGGATCGCCTCAGCGGCCTGACAGCCGTCCATCTCCGGCATCTGCATGTCCATCAGGATTGCGTCAAAAAAGTAAGGCTCCTCCTTCTGGAAAGCATTCACCGCCTCCAGGCCATTCTCCGCCGGAGTCACCTTGGCCCCCCGCATCTGGAGCAGCTCTGTGGCAATCTCCATATTCAGGAAGTTGTCCTCGGCCAGCAGAATCCTCCGGTCCCCCAGCTGGATCAGTTCCTTGGGTCCCTCCTTCTGGGCAGGCTTGGGCGCCTCGCCCACATCGAAGGGCAGCGTAACCGAGAACACCGTGCCTTTCCCCAAGGTGCTGTTCACTGTAATCTGACCGCCCATGCGGGTCACTAGATTCTTAACGATGGGCATTCCCAGTCCGGTACCCATAACGGCCTTGGCCCCGAAACGTATCTCCCGCTCATAGGGCTCAAATATTTTGGGCAAAAACTCCTTGGACATGCCCGCACCTGTATCCTCTACTGTAAACAGATAGTTATTCCGCTTGCCCTCGTCCATCTGCCGCAGAGAAACAGAGATCCGTTCCCCTGACTTGGTAAACTTCATGGCGTTGGAAACCAGGTTGTTGATGACCTGTCCCAGCCGGGCGGGATCTCCCTTGATGATGGTATTCTTTATGTCAATGGAAAGCTCGAATTCCTTTCCGGCTGCCTGCGCCTGAGACAGGAAGGGGGAGGTCCAGGTCTCCATGGCATCCTTCAGGTCAAAAGCCTTGATCTCCATAGAGACATTGCCCTGCTCCAAGCGGGATATCTCCAGCAGATCATTGATCAGGGCCAGCAGCTGCTGACTGGCAGCGCCTATTTTGTTTAAGTAGTCTCTGATTTTATCCAGCTCACAATCCGGCTGAAGGGCCAAGCTGGTCATACCAATTATAATATTCAGCGGAGTGCGCATATCGTGGCTCATGACGGAGAAGAACTGCTTCTGAGACTTCTCACTCCGCTCGGCGGCAGACAGCGCGCCCTTGAGCAGCCGTACCTGCTGCTGCTGCTGCTCCTTCTCCGCCTCCACATCCCGGAAGCAGAGCACAATCTCGTCAGGGATCTGCTCCGCGTCCGCCAGCAGCCGCACGCTGATCCACCGCTTCTCCTCGTCAAACTGGCGCAGGAATTCGCCGCCGTAGTCCTCTACCTTCTGTTCCACCAGAGACCGGATGTTTTCCAGAGAGAAGCTGTTCATAAAGTCTGCTCCGGTCCACTCGTCCAGGCTGGAGGCAATCACCTGCATCAGCTCGTTGTAATTCCCCTTTTGGCTGTTGAGCTTATGCTTGACAAAATCCGACCCTTTGGTCATCTCATAGGTGCCGTCCAGCACATTGACCCGGTACAGGGCGTAATACATGTTGCCCAGCACCTGTATCGTCTCAGCAGTGCGCTTGGCGGTCCGGCTGAGGCGGCGGTCCCGAAGCCACATGCCAAAAGCCGCGGCCAGCAGCAGGCCGAGGCCCAAACCATACCACACCAAAATGTCCTGCACGCCCTGAAGGAGGGTGTCATAGGGAACGGTGAGAATGCACAGCCAGCCGTTGGCAGCCTTCTGATAGTAAAGCCCCCGGGTAAGCTTCTGCATTCCAATGATCTCATTTTCCTTGCCGTCCAGTTCTCCCCGGTTGACCCGGTCAAACAGGTCCTTTGTATAGAGCTGAAGCTCGTCCTCCGAGGCCTCAAAGGGGATATTGTAGTACAGCAAAGTGCCCTGACTGTCCAGCACATAGTAGGCGCCGCCCTTGGGCAGGTCCTGCACCGTGTGCTCCGCGCGGAAATGGTCAACCGGCACGTCAAAGGCCACAGCGTTGTCGCTCCCGGCCGCGGAGACGGCCACTGTGACCACCATCTGTCCGTTGTAGACGTCGCTGGGATAGGCGTCGGTAAAAATCACCTCGCCCCCGGCTGCCATGGCCTGCTCATACCACTCCTGGCCTTCATACTGATAGCTCTCATCCCGCATTCCATTGGTGGAGATAACCTGCCCTCTCAGCACTGCATAGATGTCCAGACTGCTGGCATGGAGCAGTGTGCTGCTCTTTTCAAAATAATCCGTCAGCCACTGCTTGAACCCGTCTATGTCCACACCCTCATCGTCCATGTCCTCCAGATAATACATGGCCATCGTGAGAATGCGGTCATACTCATTGAGCTGGCTGTCCTCGTCGTTGGAATAGCTGGACACCAGATTGGAGCCCAGATTCCGGGCATTATTGAGCAGCAGCTGCTGGCTGTTTACCATTCCAACGCCGGCAACCACCACCAGAATCAAAATGAGCCAAAGAAGCTGGAGGTTCCCCCAGCCGCCCCGGCGAATACTGGCCTTGTTCAAACGCATACGTTCACCCCTAATCCATCCGGGAAAATCATTCTGCCAGCACCTTGTCCCATGGAATTAACTCCCAGAAAGCTTCTGCCGACATTAAACTAGCTTGTATTATAACATAAGGACCACCCGCTGTAAAGTCAATCCCATTTAAATACTTGTTCAGAAATACTTGCCAATCAGGCGGAAAGGCATTATAATAATTGGGTCAAGTCCTGCAAATGCTTGAAATACGCACAATATGGGAGAGGATTCATATGCAGCGGACCACTATTGCCGAAATTTTCAGCCGCCGGGAGCACCTGGACGGACAGACCATCACTGTGATGGGCTGGGCCAGGACCATCCGTGACATGAAAACCTTTGGTTTTGTTGAACTGAACGACGGCTCCTGCTTCAAAAACCTTCAGGTGGTCATGGACGCCAACGTCCTGACCAACTATAAGGAGATTGCCGGACAGAACGTGGGGGCCGCCCTCATCGTCCAGGGCCAGGTGGTGCTCACGCCCGAGGCCAAGCAGCCCCTGGAGGTAAAGGCCGCCTCCATCCAGGTGGAAGGCCCCTCCACCCCCGACTACCCTCTGCAGAAGAAGCGCCACAGCGTGGAGTATCTGCGCTCCATCCAGCACCTGCGTCCCCGGACAAACCTGTTCTCCGCCGCCTTCCGGGTGCGCTCGGTGGCCGCCCACGCCATCCACTGCTTCTTCCAGGACCGGGGCTTTGTCTATGTCCACACCCCCCTCATCACCGGCTCCGACTGTGAGGGGGCCGGAGAGATGTTCCAGGTGACCACCCTGGACCTGAACAATCCCCCCCGCACCCCCGACGGGCAGATCGACTACACCAGGGATTTCTTCGGCAAGCAGACCAGTCTCACCGTCTCCGGCCAGCTCAACGCCGAAAACTTCGCCATGGCCTTTGGCAATGTATACACCTTCGGTCCCACCTTCCGGGCGGAGAACTCCAACACCCAGCGCCACGCCGCCGAATTCTGGATGATCGAGCCCGAGATGGCTTTCGCCGACCTCACCGACTATATGGACACCGCCGAAGCCATGATTAAGTATATTATTAAAACGGTTCTGGAAAAATGCCCCGACGAGATTGACTTCTTCAACTCCTTTGTGGACAAGGGACTGAAGGAGCGGCTGGAGCACGTGGCCTCCTCTGACTTCGCCCGGGTGAGCTACACCGAGGCAGTGGAAATTCTGAAAAAGAACAACGACAGGTTCGACTTCAAGGTGGAGTGGGGCTGCGACCTTCAGACCGAGCATGAGCGTTACCTCACCGAGCAGGTGTACCAGCGCCCCGTCTTTGTCACAGATTACCCCAAGGAGATTAAGGCCTTCTATATGCGCCTCAACGACGACGGGAAGACCGTGGCCGCCGCCGACTGCCTGGTGCCCGCCATCGGGGAGATCATCGGCGGTTCCCAGCGCGAGGAGCGGCATGAGGTGCTGGAGGCCCGTATGCACGAGCTGGGTCTGGACCCCCACGAC
>JAAVYL010000131.1 GCA_022791075.1 Lawsonibacter sp.
ATCAAAAAGCTGCCCGGCGTCACCGACGCCTCCGTGTCCTTCATGGCCCAGAAGATGACCATCGAGGCGGACGATGTGGACGCCGTGATGAAGGACGTGGTCAAGTGCTGCAAGAAGGTGGAGCCCGACTGCGAGATCGTTTTGTGAGCACCTTCTGGGACCGCGTTGCCTGGCTGTACGACTTGGCAGAGCGGAGCAACCGGGCCGTGAACGCCGCGGCGGCGGCCCGGGTAGCCCAGCTGGTCCCCGAGGGGGCCCGGGTGCTGGACTGCGCCGCCGGGACGGGGGAGTTCTCCTTGGCGGCGGCGCGGCGGGCAGAGTCGGTGCTGTGTTCCGACCTGTCCCTGTCCATGCTGAAGCAGGCCCGAAAGAAAGCAAAACGGCGGGGGCTGTCCAACATTGATTTTGCCCAGCGGGACGTGACCGCCCTGCCTGACCCGGACGGGAGCTTTGACGCCGTGATTGCTGCCAATGTCCTCCACCTTCTCCCTGAGCCTGAAAAGGCGGTTCGGGAGCTGTGGCGGGTCACCGTACCCGGCGGGCGGCTCATCCTGCCCACCTACCTCCAAGGGCGGGCGGGGGCGGCCTATGGGACCATGATTAAGATCTATCAGGGCGTGGGCTTCCACTATGAGCACGCTTTCACCCCTGAGTCTTACCGGATGTTTCTGGAAAGACTGAATCTGGCCCCAGTGACTCTGGAGGTCATTTCCGGCGGGGTGCCCGAGGGCATCGCCGTGCTGGAGAAGCCACTGTAGGGCCACATCCGCCCGCCAAATCTGCACAACCTTACGGGCGGCCACAGGCCGCCCCTACGAAATGAGGCGTATTTATGACCCGGAAACAAAAAAAGATGCTTTACCGAATTATCATTGCGGCGGTGCTGCTAATCGCTGTGGTGGTGCTGGACCACAGTTCGGTGCGGCTGTGGCTGCCGGAATGGCTCAAGCTGCCCTTTGCCATCCGCGTGCCTGGACAAGACACAAGCGGGAATTTTGTCACCGGCGATTATTTGCCCGTCGGCTGGCTGTATCTGATCGCGTACGTTGTAATTGGCTGGGACATCCTGTGGAAGGCGGTCCGCAACATCATGAACGGCCAGGTCTTCGACGAGAACTTTCTCATGTGCGTGGCCACCATCGGGGCCCTCATCATCGGTGAGTACCCCGAGGCAGTGGCGGTGATGCTCTTCTACCAGGTGGGCGAGCTGTTCCAGAATGTGGCCGTCTATCGCTCCCGGCAGTCCATCTCGGAGCTGATGGACATCCGCCCCGACTACGCCAATATTGAGCGGGACGGCCAGCTGGTCCAGGTGGACCCGGAGGAGGTGGCGGTGGACGATGTTATTGTCATCAAGGCTGGAGAACGGGTCCCTCTGGACGGCGTCATTATAGAGGGAGCTTCCGCGCTAGACACCGCCGCCCTCACCGGAGAGTCTCTGCCGCGTGACGTGTCACCGGGGGAGGAGGTCATTTCCGGCTGTGTCAACCTCACCGGCCTGCTCTATGTGAGGGTGTCGAAGCCCTTCGGGCAGTCCACAGTGGCCCGTATCCTGGACCTGGTGGAGAACTCCAGTGAAAAAAAGGCCCAGGCGGAACACTTTATTACCAAGTTTGCCCGGTACTACACCCCCATTGTGGTCTTTGCTGCGCTGGCGCTGGCGGTGATCCCCTCCCTGGCCACGGGCCAGTGGGGGATCTGGGTCCCGAGGGCGCTTAACTTCCTGGTGGTGTCCTGTCCCTGCGCGCTGGTTATTTCCATTCCTCTCAGCTTTTTTGGCGGGTTGGGCGGCGCGTCCAAGCAGGGGATTCTGGTGAAGGGGAGCAACTACCTGGAGGCTCTGGCCCAGGCGGGAGTGGTGGTCTTTGACAAGACGGGTACTCTGACACGGGGAAGCTTTTCCGTCGCCGCTATCCACCCCCAGGGGATGGAGGAGCAGGAACTGCTGGAGCTGGCCGCTCTGGCGGAGCAGTTCTCCACCCATCCCATCTCCCGTTCCGTTGTAAAGGCCTGGGGAAAGGAGCCGGACCAGGGGCGGGCCTCTGGTGTGGAGGAGGTGGCGGGGCACGGCGTCCGGGCGGTGATCGACGGAAAGGCTGTGCTGGCCGGCAACCGGAGGCTGATGGACCTGGAGCATATTGACATCGCCGCGGAGCACGACCATTCGGGCACCATAATCCACGTGGCAGTGGATGGCCGCTATGCCGGACATCTGGTCGTCGCCGACCAGCCCAAGGAGACCTCTGCTCAGGCGCTGAGAGAGCTGAAGGCGGCAGGGGTGCGGCAGACTGTTATGCTCACCGGAGATGCCCAGGGTGCCGCCCGGGAGGCCGCAGAGAAGCTGGGGCTGGACCAGTTTTATGCCCAGCTGCTTCCGGCGGACAAGGTGGAGCGGGTGGAGGCGCTGCTGGAGACAAAGCGGCCCAATGAGAAGCTGGTCTTTGTGGGGGACGGCATCAACGATGCCCCCGTCCTCTCCCGGGCAGACATCGGCGTGGCCATGGGGGCGCTGGGCTCTGATGCGGCCATTGAGGCGGCAGACATTGTCCTGATGGACGATGACCTGCTCAAGCTCCCCGCTGCGGTGCGCATTGCCCGGAAGACCTTATCCATTGTCCGGCAGAATGTGGTCTTTGCCCTGGGAGTGAAGCTGCTGGTCCTGGTGCTGTCCGCAGTGGGGCTGGCCAATATGTGGGCCGCTGTCTTTGCTGACGTGGGAGTGTCCGTGCTGGCCATCCTGAACGCCAGCCGGATGCTGCGGGCGAAATAAGAAGGGGTTCTATCTGAATAAAGGACACACAGGACATGCCATCGGGACGTGCTCCTGCGTGTCCTTTTTCTGCTTACGGCCGGACTGCCCGTCAATCCCGGTCTGCTGTTGAAAAATTGTGCACTGTTCTCCGTTTGTCTATTGTGGGGACAGGGGGCTGCGGCTACAATGAAGTCACTCAATCACCCAGTGGCCCTGTGCATCGGGGCCGCTGCTGACAATTTTCAGGAGGAATGACTTATGATCAAACGCAGAAGCAGAGAGCGGACACTGGCTCTGTCCATGGCTGTTCTGATGACGGCGGTCAGTGTGCTCCCGGCGGGGGCTGCCCCCATAGGGGATGGGGTAACCCCCACCTGTGACGAGGCCTACTACGCCACGCTGGACTATTATGGAAACCTGATGGAGGGCAGCATAGTGAAAAGCTACGCCCTCAACGGCGCTGCCTCCTTTACCGACTACGGTGCCTACGACGAGGTGGTAAACCTGACCGACGCCACCCCCATCGCCTTAAACCAAGGGAGCGCGGCCATCCGCTTTGACCAGGCCCCCGACCACTTTTATTTTGAGGGGAAGACGTCCCAGCCCTTCCAAACGCTGCCCTGGACCGTGACCATCCGCTACACCCTCAACGGGGTGCCCGTCAGGGCCGAGGAGCTGGCCGGGCAGCGGGGTGTGGTGGAAATAGGGCTGGATCTGGTTCCAAACGAAAAGGCCAGCGACTATGCCCGGTACAACTACACGCTGGAGGCCATGGCCCTGTTCAACGAGGACGATATTCTCTCCCTGGAGGCGGAGGGGGCACAGGTGCAGCTGGTGGGCAACCTGCGCAGCGTACTGTTTGTTGCCCTGCCCGGAGAGGAGCAACACTTCACCATCCGTGTGGGCAGCAATGACTTCTCCTTTGGGGGGATGACCATATTGATGGTGCCAGCCACCCTGGCCCAGCTGAAGGAGATCGCCAAACTGAGCCAGCGCAAGGATGAGCTGGAGGAGGATTATCAGGCGCTTTCCGGCAGTCTGGATGCCTTGCTGGATTCCCTGAACGCAATCCAGGGAGGACTGTATGCCTCCGCCAGCGGCCTGGACCAGCTGAATGTGGCCAGGGGCACCATCTCCAGCGGGAAGGGGCTGATTTATGACGGCGCAGGGGTGCTGCGGGGGGACCTGTCCAACATCGCAGATCTGCTGGAGCCGGTGGAGCAGCGGGCCCAGGTGCTCAGCCAGACCATCACCGACTCCAAAGGGGTGCTCAACGATCTGACGGACACCGCCCTGACCCTGAAGGCCCAGCTGGACAATCTGGACAGCGCCCTTCAGGCCCTGGAGAGCGGCGCCGGCGATGTGAAGGATCTGCTGCGCAGCGCGGTGGGCCTGAAGGAGAGTCTGACCAAGTTGGAGAAGGCGCTGAATAACGTCGATATTGACTCTGATGTCAAGATAAAGCCCATTGATCCCATTGACCCCGGCATTGGAGACACCTCGGCCAGAGAGCTGGTAAAAAAGGTTCAGGACGTCCACGGGGCCTATGCTGAGACAAACCGGAGGAGCTTCTTTGAGGCCATGCTGAAGCTCCAGGGCAGCAGCGACCCCTCCGGGACGGCCGCGAAAATGGAAGCGGCTCTGGCCCAGTATCCCCTGGCTCTGGAGGCGGCCGAGATCCAGGTTGCGCGGGCAGCTCTGGCCGAGTCCCTTCCAGACACGGCAAATATGACGGACGAAGAGATCAAGGCCGCAGTCAGCGCGCTGCCTGGGGAGCAGCAGGCGGCCATCAAGGCGAAGGCCAAGGAGCTGGTGGATGCGGAATTTGCAAAGAACCCGGATTGGGCCGCGGTTCAGCAGCTGTCCGGGCTGTTCCAGGCCAAGGAAGGCATGAGTTTCCAGGCCTTTTGTGAAAAGCTCCCCGGCGTTTCAAAGGATCAGGCCAAGCAGATGGCGGACCTGTGGACCATCTACAGCGGCGGAGCCAGGTCCGGCGGACTGGCTGCCGGCGCCGTGAGCGGCAGGTCCGGCGGACTGCTGGCCGGTGCGCTGGCGGTGAGCACCCTGAGCGGGGACGTGGTTCTGGACAATCTGCCAGCGGAGGACGGCGCTGAGTCCGCATCCCAGGCGGAGACTCCGCAGGAGGAGATCCCGCAGGAGGAGACACCACAGGAGACCGGTACAACGGCAGACAGCTCTGCAGATTCTTCCTCTGCCTCTGGCGGAGCGGATCAGGGGGGCAATGTAGGCGGGGCAGTGGTAGACATTATTGCCGGCACCCTGGACCAGGCCTCCAGCAAGCTGGACAGCACGCTGAATTCCATCAACAACACCATCAACAGGTCCATCCGGGACATCAACCGGCAGCTGGCCGACCTGCAGGATGAACTGAACGATGCCCTGCAGGACGTGGCCCGCCCCACAGCCGACCTGGTGGGTGAGCTGGCTGGCCTGTGCGATCAGGTGGACAATCTGGTGGAGCTGGTGGATGATGCTGCGGACGTGTCCGCCGCCCTGCGGCAGTTTTCCCCTGTGGTGAAGAGTATTTTGGATGAGACAGATGCTATGCGCACCCTGCTCAACGGCTATGAGCCCACCCTGCAGGAGGGGCTGGCCAACGTGGGCCGGCTGTCCACAGGCACGGTTTCCGCCCTGCGGGATATGGAGACCATGCTGAGCGACCTGGAATCGCTGATGAAGACCTCCGGCGAGCAGCTGGACGACGGCACCCAACAGGCGCTCCACGGCCTGTCCGCTACCCTGCGGCAGACCGCCAGAGCCCTGTCCACCACGCAGAACGTAAAAAGCGCCAAAAACACCCTCACTGGCATAATTGAGGACACCTGGCACGAGTACACCGGCGATATTAATAACATTTTAATGATGGATGCAGAGGCCAAGCCGGTCTCCCTCACCGACGCCCGCAACCCAGCCCCCTCCAGCATCCAGGTCCTCATCCGGACCCAGGAGATTAAGGCGGAGGAGACAGAGCCGGAGGCGGTGCCCCTGTCAGCCAGGGAAAAGACCACCTTTTGGGAGCGGGTGGCCCGGATGTTCCAGGATTTCTGGAAGACGATAACCAGCATTTTCCATTGAAAGGAGCGAGTGTCCCATGGTGGAAAAAATTGCTCATAAGCTTACCCGAAAGCCAAAGCTGGTGGCACTGATTGCCCTGCTGCTGCTGATTCCCGCGCTGATTGGCTACGCAGCCACCCGCATCAACTATGATATACTCTCCTACCTGCCTCAGGATCTGCCCTCCTCCAAGGGGGAGCAGATGCTGGAGGAGCCCTTTCAGATGGCGGCCACCAGTATGCTGATTGTGGACAACATGCCTGCGGGCTATACAAACCGTCTGATTCAGCAGATCAAGGAGGTTCCCCACGTGTCCAACGCCCTGTGGGTCAGCAATCTGGTGGGCATCCAGGTTCCCGTGGAGATGATTCCCGCTGAGCTCCGGGAGATGTTCTTTTCCGGAAAATCCACTATGATGCTGATTCAGTATGATCAGCCGGGGGCCTCGAATGAGACCATGGAGGCCATTGAACAGGTGCGAAAGGTCTGCAATGAAAACTGCTTTCTGGCGGGCTTTTCCGTGGTGGTCAAGGATACCCGGGATGTGATGGACAGCGAACTGCCTGTTTTTGTGGGCCTTGCAGTACTCCTGGCGCTGGCAGCCATGTCCCTGACCCTGGAATCCACCGTGCTCCCCTTTGTCTACCTGGCCAGTATCGGCATCGCAGTGGTCTATAACTTCGGCACCAACATCTTCCTGGGAGAAATATCCTACATTACCAAGGCCATTGCCGCCGTTCTCCAGCTGGGCGTCACCATGGACTACTCCATTTTCCTCTATCATCGGTATGAGGAGGAGCGCGCCCACTATGAGGATAAGCGGGACGCTATGACCCAGGCCATTGCGGCAGCCTTCCGCTCCCTCTCCGGCTCCAGCATGACTACGATTGCCGGTTTTCTGGCCCTGTGCTTTATGCGCCTGACTCTGGGGCGGGATATCGGAATTGTCATGGCCAAGGGTGTGGTTCTGGGGGTGGCTACAGTCATTTTGGTGCTGCCCTCCCTGGTGTTGATTTTCGACCGGCAGATTGACAAGCACAAGCACAGAACCCTGATTCCCTCCTTTGAAGGGGTAAACGGCTTTATCATCCGCCACAAAACCCCAGTGGTGATCATGACCCTGCTGCTCTTTCTGCCTGCGGTCTATGCCCAGAGGCACGCGGAAATTTATTATAAGCTGGACGAATCCCTGCCCAGGGACCTGCCTTCTATTGTCAGCAACGAGAAGCTGAAGAAGGACTTCGATATGGCAACCTCCCACTTTGTGGTCCTTCGGGACGACATTTCCGCAGCTGGCATGAAGGAACTGGAGGAGCAGATCAAAGAAATCCCCGGTATAACCTCCGTGGTCTCCTACCACAGTATGCTGGGCACAGGCATTCCGGATTTCTTCGTCCCCAGTGGGGTGAAGGATATGCTCCGGCAGGACGGCTATCAGCTGATGATGATAAATTCCAGCTATGAGCCCGCCACAGACCTGGTGGCCGAACAGCTGGACGCCATGGGAGATGTCATCTTCCGCTATGACCCGGAGGCCATGATTACCGGCGAGGGCGCCATGTACCGGGACCTGATTGATACCTCCTCAGTGGATTTTCAGATCACCAATTATATCTCTGTTGTGGCCATCTTCCTGATTATTGCTTTTGTGTTCCGTTCTATTACGGTTCCCATTGTACTGGTGGCGACGATTGAACTGGCCATCTTTGTGAACCAGGGCTGCTGCTACTTTTTGGGCACCGAGATTCCTTTCATTGCCCCCACCATCATCAGTTGTGTTCAGCTGGGGGCCACTGTGGACTATGCCATCCTGATGACCTCCCGCTTCCAGGAGGAGCTGCGCAGCGGCAAAGACCGGAAGCAGGCGATCTGTATTGCAGCCAGCTCCTCCGACGCCTCTATCGTCACCAGTGCCCTGGTGTTGTTCTGCGCCACACTGGGCGTGTCCTTTGTCTCCTCCATTGACCTGATTGGCTCGATCTGCGTTATGCTGTCCCGGGGGGCGCTGATCTCCGCCCTGGTGAGCATCTTCCTGATGCCGGCGGTGCTCTATGTCTGTGAACCGGTGTTCAGCAGGACCAGCCTGAACTGGCGCAGAGAACCGCAGCCCCGGAAGGGGAAGCACAGCCACGGTACGGCGCAGGCCGCCTGAACAAAATAGCCCCGTGTCCTCCGGCCGCAGGGAGGATACGGGGCGGAGCAGATGAAGCAGCTCAGCCGTCGGGACTGCTGCAGACAGATTCTGCTTCCCATCCCAGCTTTAAATCGTAGATGCGGTGGAAGTAGGCGGAGATGTCGTCCTTCATTCCGCTGCTCAGCCAGTCAACAACGTGGCCGAAACAGGCGCACTTGTGGTATCGGATGAGGAGCTCCTTCTCCTCAGGGGCATCCCGGCCGGCAAAGGCGGAGTCAATATAAGTGGTTACCACGTAGAGGCAGACCTCCATCAAATACCGCTCAAAGACGTCCCGGCTCAGAGAGTTGTAAAGGTGGAGCACCGCCCGCCGGTTTTTCTGAACAAAGCTTATGGCTGCGTCGAAGCAGTCCTCCAGTGTGTCGATGGTGGGGTAGCTGGAGATCAGCTCCTGGACCTGTTCCGCAATAATTTCGTCAATCAGAGCGGGCAGGTCCTCGAAGTGGTAGTAAAAGGAGTTGCGGTTGATGCCGCAGGTCTCCACAATGTCCTTGACTGTGATTCGGTTCAGAGGACGCTCGTCCAGCAGAGATACAAAGGTCTCCTTAATCGCTTTCTTGGTAAAATTAGGCATGAACAATACCTCCTGCGTGTCCTGGCGTGTAGGGTGCCGCAGTATTTTTATGCTGCGTATGTACTGATTATCACCGAGTATATCATATGTCGGGTGAAATTCCAATAGAAAAACTGTTCTGTATTTTGAGCCGGCTGGCCAGACGCGTTCCGGATACGCGGCCCTGTGGCCGGCTGTGCCATAATTTGAAAATGTCAGCGGCCCCCCGGATACATTTGTATCCGGGGGGCCGCTGCTGTACAGAGAGTGCTCCGAACGAGGATTCACTCCGCTGCCCCATCATTTACCACATAGACCTGGCTGAGAGGGCCGGTAAACAGCTCCTTGGCAGAGCTGCCTGTAAAGGCCTCGATTGCGTTCTGAACCTCGGGAAGCGTCAGGTCCAGATAACGGCATCCGCCGATTCTTTCGTCAGCCACTACCTGTACGCTGCCAAAGATTTCAGGGTGGGCTCTCAGATATTCTACATATCCTTTCAGCTTTGCAACACTGTCTCCAAGCCAGTCGCCATGGGGATCGACAATAGTCCGCACGATTTTCCCGCTTTCCAGCAGCTGGAAGAAGATAAAGTCGGGATACATATTTTCCCACTCGCCGTTTATGAAATAGGGGATGGAGAGGGATGCGTTCAGGTTTCTTGACTGGTTTCTGTACCAGGCCACATTCAGGGGACGGGCCAGCTCTGTTCGGACAATTTTCTTTTCCAGATCGTTCAGCTTCAAATAGGCCCAGCCCATTTCGTCGCTGATGACATGCTTGGGGTAGGCGTCATATTCCTTGTTCTGGCGCACAATACCGGCCTGAATGCTCAGATTGCGCTCAATATATGGGCGCGTGTTTCCCTCAATCTGGTTCCACCTCTCCCTGTGATCTTCGAGGATAGCGTAACGCTGAGGGCCGTAGCGGTCCAGAAGACTGCCGGTTTTGCGCTCCGCCCAGAGCTCCATTGATTGAACAATCTCAATGCAGGCGGCAACCGCACAGATGCGCCCGATTGCCGCAGGATCTGTGTCCAGCTCGTCATCCTTACGCTTGTTGATGTAAAACTTAACCAGGTCGGATGCACCGGCAAACATATTTACGGCTCGCCTGTAGTAGGCAACCATCCTGTCCTCATCATTTTCCACCAGCTCCTCGCGGTCCTCAAAGGCTTCTCCGCTGAGAGGATCAATGCGCTTGACAGATACCGTTGTATTTTTGATTTCGCTGTAAGCGCGCCTGAATTCGGCAGGATGCCTGCAAATTTCACCTTCAATGTTGTTGTAAAATTCGATGTTCAGGCTGCTGCCCAGGTCGGAATCGCGGTCAATATCGGATATGATAATGTCGGCGCAGTCCCACAGGTCAAGAAAGGCGTTCGGCTTATCATGGCACACCTGGCGTGTGATGATGCCCTCAAAGCTCTCCTGAATCAAATGGCTGTCAACCTTGGGGATGCGCTCCAGCGCGGCGGACAGCTCCTCGTCGGTCTCCGTGCCATCATCGAAATCAAAGCTTTGGAGGCCGTCTGGAAGGCTGACCTCAAATCCATGCTCCAAATTTCCGGCCCACGGTGCGGAGGATTCGGCGCCGCCAATCCCTTCAGCGGAGACGGGCGGGGATGACTCCTCCTGTGCACCGGCTGCCTGCCTCCGCTGGAGCCTCTGCTCTATGGTGTGCTTTGTCCTGCCAAACCATCCCACGTCTGCGGGATTCTTAATAATCTGAGTGGCTGGGGCAATATTGTCTTCCTTGAGCCGCTCTACAACCAGCTCCACAGTATGAACGTCGTATTCCGGCAGGTAGCAGGTGACCGCGTTCAGCTCTTCCACAGTGTCGATACGCCGGGCCAGCGGCGTGCGGATCATACGGCCGATCAGCTGGGCAATATAGGTTGGGTCGCTGCGCTTCCTGCGGGAATAGATGACCTCAGCGCGGGGGCAGTCCCAGCCTGTGGAGACCGCGTCCTTTGCAAAGAGGACGCGGATTTCACTCCGATCCGCTATATCTTCGGGGGGACAGTAGGGAATTTTGCCGGAGGGAGTCGTAAAGTCCTCGTGCTCACCGAACACATTTGCAAAGCCGTGGGAGATGTCAAGCCAAGGCAATATTTTGTGAATCTGCGCACACAGGCCGTTCAGGGTCTCAACGGAGACCCTGTCCTCAACCTGAACCACCATAAGAGGGACGACCATGGGCTCAATCCGATGCTTTGTGCAGTATTCCGCCCAATATTTAGAGGTCTGCGCCAGCTTGACGCAGGCCTGGGTCAAGTCCTGATGTCTGGTGTCCGCCGCTTTTTTCGGTGTGCGCAATTCAATGATATCCTTGATCAGTCCGGAACTGCGGACCGCAGATACGGGCACATGGATGGGAGCCTTCATGTCACGATTTTTGCGGCCCTTCATGGCGGCGTCGAATCGCTCCGGCGTTGCGGATATTCCAACGACATTGGGCATGGGGGGATTGATGCCCTCCTGTCCGTCAATAAGCTTGGCGTAGATTGTCTGATTGGCCTTCTCGGATGTGGTATTGCCGGTGCCCAGGCCCCTGTGCGCCTCGTCGATGAACAGGAACAGGTGGATATTAGGGTCCTGAATCGTGTCAGCCAGCACATGGTAGAAGGAGCGGCCGCCCTCCGCTCCACCGGACAGCTTGCCCTTGACGGTGAGCAGCTGGCGGTTCAGAAAATAGATGTGCCCCGGCAGAAGCTTTTTGTGGTTCCTGGAGAATTGAGACCCGATTGTCTGCATGGACATCGTGCGGCCGAGCAAATCCGCTGCCTTGATAAATTGCTTCATGGTCTGTTCATTCAGGCTGGGGCTGTCGGACAGCCACAAAATTGCGGCGCGCTCGTCGCCGGGAAACATGTCGTTCCCAAAAAACAGGCCCTCGGCGACCGCCGCTGAGATTACAGTTTTTCCGGAGCCTGTGGGGGCGGTCAGGGATACGGCCGACAGGGAACCGTCAGCCTCGTAGCTGCGGCGCATAGACTGCATTTTTCTGAGAAGCTCGTTGGCTGCAGCCTTTTGAAAGTCAAACAAGCTGTACTTCATCAATCAAGGCTCCCTTCCCCGCAGATTTCAAATGTTTTGAGATACGTCTCATACAACCTGTGCACCTCAATATTGGGCAGACGCTTGCAGATATTGGAGTATCTTCTCTGGTCGTCAGTTACGATATAGACCGTCTGAATAGAGGGCGTATTCTTGACCTTGTCGCAGAATTTGGACGCCTGGTTATAGTCGAATAGAACGCCGTAGTAATCCGTTGTCAGGTAACGCTTTCCTCTGCGGCTGATAATCGGCCCCCTGCAGCCCGCGTGCATCCAGAGGAGGGGGGCGATGGCGTCGAAGGCGCGGTCAAGGCGGATGGGCCATGCAGATTCATACGTCAGCTCGCAGAAAACTGCATTGGCCCTGAAGCCGTCTGACATTGGCATGTCCGAGCCGAGATACTCGCCCTTCAGCGGCGCGCCGTTGATATCGACGCCTGCGATGGAGCATTTTGTTCTGGGCCATGTGGTGTAGTGCGCAATACCGTGTGCTTCCCATTCGGGGTCGCCCTGGCGCAGGCCGTTGGCAGTGAATTTCTTGGCCTCATCAGCTGAGACCTCGTTGTTTGTGACGCAGATGCAGCGGCGTTGGCCGCCATCCTCGGCGTTCAGCAGATTCACTGCGTGGAGTGTGGTTCCGGAGCCGGCAAAAAAATCAATGATAAGGGCGTCCGGCTTGTTGGATACGAAGAATTTGATGGTGTCCAATGTGGAATACAGAGACTTGGGGAAGGGAAAGCGGCTGTCCCCAAAGATGGTTTTTAAGATGCCGGTGCCGCCTACGCTGGCGTCGTGCCGCCCAATCCGCCATTGGGTGCCGGGGACCAGAGCCCGCACCTCAGTATCGGAAAGGATGGAGCCGTCCTCCCTGTGACCTGTAATTTGATAGACGCCCGACTCAACCTTTTTGATCTCTCCCTTTTTCAGATAGTAAACCGGCACTCTGCCGTCTTTTTTTCTGCCCAGCATGACGTAGCCCCTGGAGATCAATGTCCGCAAATTTGTGTTGGAGATTTGCCAGTTGCCCTCGGTTCCGTCGCTTCTGACCGGCCAGACGGCGAATGTGCCGGGGGGAGGAGAGACCTCGTCACGATGCTTGCCGTAATAGGACTGACCAACCGAGTGGATCCGTTTGCCGTCGTCATATACAAAAATTGGATAGAACTGGTTTGGACTGTCCTTTCGAAGAAAGTGTGAGCCGGAACGAATCAGCATGGACCAGCGCAGGTGGGTCACCCGCTGGTCCCTGTTGATGTTGACGCGCCATTCATCGCTCAGGGGGAGCCGGTTGACAGCGGATTCCCCAAACTGCACCACGTAGATATACTCATCCACACGGGCAAAGCCCTTGCCCCGCGCCACGCCCCGTGAATTGGTGAGCGTGGAAATCATCTGTATGTTTGCAGCTGTTTCAAAGGTCTGCTCAAGCAGCAGGCCCAGCCGCAGATATTCCTTTTCGTCGATGGTAACAATGAGTACGCTGTCCTGCGGGTTCAGCAGCAGCTTGGCTAGCTCCAGACGGCGCTGCATGAAGTTCAGCCACTTGGAGTGCCGGTACTGGTCGTTGGTATCGACATAGTTATTGTCATATTTCCAGTCCTTGGCGCCTGTATTGTAGGGCGGGTCGATATAGATGCAGTCCACCTTGCCGGAATAGCAGTATGCCAGCGCCTCAAGGGCGTGATAGTTCTCGGCGTTGATTACCATATGATAGGGGTCGCTGGGAGCGCCGCGCTCAATGCGGTCAATTTCCTTCAGGCCCGGATAGACTACATCTTTGCAGTTCACCAGGGTCACAAGGTCAGCGGCTTGGACGGTTTTGGTCTCACACTCATGCTCGACCGTTGCCTCGCCGCCGCTGAGCTCGGTCACAAGCCAGGGAAGGCGGTTTTCAGAATTTTCCTTCTGTCCTCTGCTGGGCAGGATGTTCACAGTATCGCCGACAGCCGGCATCTTTGTGTACAGACGGACATTCTCCGGCAGGTTTTGCTCAAAAACCAGACCGTAGGAGTGTTCTTTCACAAATTTATCTATCTGACGGGCAAGCCCGGGATCCAGCTTCCCGACCTCTGAGATAATTTCCTTGATGTTGGCCATTTACCTGTTCTCCTTCTCAAGATACCCGGCGGTGTTGTTTCTTCCCAAAGCCTCCCGGTCTCAAAGCGGGCTGTACCCTGTTGCGGAAGAAGGGCATTTTGCAGCAGTCAAAAAAACCAATAATCCGAACCTATCCCCTATTGGAAACAGGTTCGGATTATACGGGTTTGTCCTGTGTTGACAAAAAAGATGCAGCTTACGATTTTCAGCTTTCCGAGTGTATCAATGCTTTATAATAATGACTTTCACACCATCTGTCATCTCGATATCGCGTTTAAACTCAGTTTCATTTTGAATCTCACCAAGAT
>JAAVYL010000132.1 GCA_022791075.1 Lawsonibacter sp.
CCCGCTCTTTCTCCAGGTCCATGTTGTCCAGCAGCTGGCTCTCCATCTGCCGCTGCTCCACTGCCCCGCAGAGTTCGATCAGCCGGTCAGACAGGGTGGACTTGCCGTGGTCGATGTGGGCGATGATGGAAAAGTTCCTGATTTTACTTTGTTCGGTCATAGATGTGCCTCCTTGAGGTATGTGAATAAAAGGCCCCTTTGGCAAAGGGGCTGTCAGCCGAAGGCTGACTGAGGATTGTGTTTCGCCGCAGGCGAAACGTGCGAAGCAATCAAGGTTTGCAAACCGGTTTTACTTCGTACATTTTGGCTTCGCCAAAATACAATCCTCCGTCACGGCTTTGCCGTGCCACCTCCTTTGCCAAAGGAGGCTTTTTCGCCCGCGGGCGGGACGATGAACGGACGTTATACAAAGCTATGTTATTGTCGTTTCCGCATGTTGGAGCGGCCCATCAGATAATCTAAACTGACATCAAAAAAGTCTGCGATAGCCAACAGCTTTGCGACCTCCGGATAGGATTCCCCGTACTCATACCCCTGATAGGTACGAAGTTTGACGGAGAATTGGTCCGCCAATTCCTGTTGTTTCAGCTTTTTTTCTTTTCGCAGCTCTTTTATACGCAGAGCAAAATTTGACATTTCTGCCTCCAAGCTATTGACACGCGGATTATTTGCGTGTATAATAAAGGCGTGAATTATCCACGTATATATTATTGTATAGGAGCGATAATAATGCAGGACTTACTGGTAGATTTATTCTGGCGCAATACCGAAATTGATGAAGCCGCCAGTCGGCTGTGTCAAACGCTTCCTGGATTTTCCAACACAAAACAGATTTATGATAAGCTGTCAGAACAGGTACGGGAAGCTGCCGGGCACAGTTTATTTGATGAATATTTCTCCCAACTCATACGCTACAGCAATTATGAGATCCAAGCTTACTATTCCCTGGGCTTGGGGCTGCGGGAGAACATCGAAAAAGCATTAGGGATGTAGATTTTTGGCCAAGACTCCCTTATTTCTTCTCCTGCTTCTTTCTGCCTCCGCTGAGGGCGGTGACCCGCTCTCCAGTATTGTGGATCACCTGGAGGACAGACTGATACAGCACGGGGTAGTCCCGGGCCAGGGCGTCGTTGGTCATCTCGGGCCAGGGGCCTTTGGCTTTGGCATGGGCGGACAGGGCGTCGGCCAGCTCAGCCTCGCAGCACTTCATGTCGGCCTCATGCAGGCCGGCCTGAAAGTGCCGGGGCGGGACGGAAAAAAATTTGGGGTCGTTGCCGGGGTTGGCGTCGTAGAGCCGGCGGTACACGGTATAGACCGCAGTGGACAGGTATCCGGCGGCGGACTGGATGGCCTCCCGATTCCCGGTCCGGCCCAGCAGACCAAAGAGGACGCCGATGGAGTTGACCAGCAGCTTTTTGCTCAGCAGGGCCAGCACGCCCCCCTTGATGGAGTTGTTCTTCTCATCGCTGATGTCGTAGAGCTCCTCCGGGGTAATGGTGGTGCCGTCACGGCTGAGGGTGCGGCCCAGGAGGAAATCGGCGGACACGCCGTAGTAGTCGCAGGCCTTGACCACAAAGGGAAGGCCGGGCTCCCGGATGCCGTTTTCATAGTGGCTGAGCAGAGCCTGGGAGATGCCCAGCTGTGCCGCAGCTGTGCGCTGACTGGCCCCCTTCTCCTGGCGCAGCAGGGACAGGGTGCGGGCAAATTCCGCATTTTCCGTCTTCATCTTTCTCTCTCACCTCAAACAATTTTCCCGGGGACGGCCGGTCCCCGGTCGTAAAATACGTTTCGTATAGTATAACTGAAAACAATACATGCCGTAAAGAGGAAATTGCGACAATTCTTTCAGAATTTTTCACAGTGTGCCCGCAGAAAATGATTATACGCCCTTGCATTTTACCTCGGGAAATGCTACCATATTTTCAGCCGGCCCGGTATGAAGCCATATTATCATTGATTTGGAGGAATGATCCCATGTTTAAAAAGCTCATTGAGATTCTGAAGGCCCATCCCCGCAAAATCGTCTTTACAGAAGGCACTGACCCCCGCATTCTGGAGGCCTCCGCCCGCCTGCTCTCCGGTACCTTCCTGACCCCTGTCCTCATCGGCAAGGAGGATGAGATCCGCGCCGCCGCTGAGGAGGCCGGATTCAACATCCGGGGCGCCGAAATCTATGACCCGGAGAACTATGAGAAGATGGACGCCATGGTGGAAAAGATGGTGGAACTGCGCAAGGGCAAGATGACTGCCGACGAGTGCCGGGCCATGCTGAAGAAGGGCAATTACTTTGGCACCATGCTGGTGGCCATGGGCATTGCTGACGCTCTGCTGGGCGGCGCAACCTACTCCACCGCCGACACCGTTCGTCCCGCCCTCCAGCTGGTGAAGACCAAGCCCGGCAACTCCATCGTGTCCTCCTGCTTCATTCTGGTGCGCCCCTCCGCCACCGGCGGCAACATGGTGCTGGCAATGGCGGACTGCGCCATCAACATCGACCCCACAGAGGATGAACTGGTGGAGATCGCCGACGAGACCGTCCAGTGCGGCAGAATCTTCGGCATAGACCCCAAGGTGGCCTTCCTCAGCTACTCCACGTTCGGCTCCGGCAAGGGCCCCGACGTGGATAAAATGCGCAACGCCGCGGAGAAGGCCAAGCTGGCCATGCCCGACGTGCCCATCGAGGGCGAGCTGCAGTTTGACGCCGCCGTCTCCCCCCGAGTGGCCGAGACCAAGTGCCCCCAGTCCAAGGTGGCCGGCTATGCCAACACCTTTATCTTCCCCGACATCAACGCCGGCAACATTGGCTATAAGATTGCCCAGCGCCTGGGCTCCTTCGAGGCATATGGCCCCATCCTGCTGGGCCTGAACGCCCCCATCAACGACCTCAGCCGGGGCTGCAACGCCCAGGAGGTCTACTCCATGGCCATTATTACCGCCGCCCTGGCCTGATTCTCCCCGCAGCAAAGGAGCACCGAGAGGTGCTCCTTTTTTGCGTATTACAACCGATTATCCCCCAAAAACGACCGACTGTCTCAGGCCGATGGACAAGAGGGCAGACAGCGGCTATATTGGAGCAGGGAGGAGATTATCATGAAGCTGTCGTCCTTTGTGTATTTCGCCGGATTCGGCATAAAAACTGTCCTGCTCCGGAGGCAGACCCCCATTCTGGGCACCATCATCCTCACAGACCGGTGTAATCTGAAGTGCAGGCACTGCTCGGTAAACAACATCACCGGAGTGATCCATCCATACCGGTCCATCAGAGAGGAGATGGTCCAGCTGTATAGGATGGGGGTGCGCATCCTGTTCTTCTGCGGCGGAGAGACCTTCCTCTGGCAGGACGGAGGAAAAAACCTCCGCAGTCTGGTGACAGAGGCAAAGGAATTGGGCTTTCTCCTTGTAAATGTGGTCACAAACGGCACCCTTCCGCTGAACCTGCCCGAGGCGGACCTGATCCTGCTCAGCCTGGATGGAGACCGGGAGCGGCACAATATGATCCGAGGCGATACCTATGACCTCATCCTGGAGAATATCCAAAACGCCGCCCGGGACAACATCTGCCTCTATATGGCCATCAACCAGCTGAATAAGGAGGCCATTTATGACGTTTGCCGGATGGCCCGGGACGTCCCCAATGTTCGGGCCGTCTCCTTCAACTTTCACACCCCCTACCCGGACACCGCCGAACTGGCCCTGAGCCGGGAGGAAAAAGCAGCCTGCTGCGCCGCCATCACCCGGATGATGGAGCAGGGGGCGCCCGTCTTCAATCTGAAGAGCGCCTTCCCCTATCTGATTGACAACCGCTTCCCCACCCCCTGCCGCCAGTGCGTGGTGATGGAAAACGGAACGCTTAGCATCTGCGGACGGTGCATTCACGAGCCCGGCCTGTGCCAGCAGTGCGGCTACTTTTTTGTGGCCGAGTATACCCTGCTCTTCCGGGGAAACATCAAAATCATCCGGGAGATGCTTCGCACCTATCTCAAATATATTTAGGAGCAGACTATGGGAATTATCACAAATCTGACCCGGACGTGGCTCACCCGGTCCGCAAAGCCCTTTGTATTTACCGGCGAATTTGACCAGATACTCCCGTTTGAGCCCTGTGAAAATCTGGGCCTGTATATCCACATCCCCTTCTGCCGCAGCATCTGCAACTTCTGCCCCTACTGCAAAACCCTCTACGACCCGGCGGTGTGCAGCCGCTATGTGGACGCCCTCATAGAAGAGATCCACATGGCGGGCGGCCGCGCCGGAACCAAAAAGCGGGTGACAAGTCTGTATTTCGGCGGAGGGACCCCCTCCCTGGCTGCGGGAAGGTTTGGGGAAATTTTAGCGGCGGTCCGGGAACACTTCACCATTACTGAGGGGATCGGGGTGGAGCTCCACCCGGACGACGTGACCGTCCCGCTTCTGCAGACCCTCCGGGAGGCCGGCGTGACCAAAATCAGCATCGGAATTCAGTCCTTCCTGGAAAAATACCGCACCCTTTTGGGCCGGGGCGGCGCCGGCGCTCCCTCAATGTCCGCCGCGCTGAAGGAGGTCCCCTTTGAGACGGTCTCCATGGACCTGATTTTCGCCCTGCCGGGCCAGACCCTCGCAGACCTGAAATCCGACCTTGACGCCGCCTTTGCCAGCGAGGCCAACCACGTTGCCATCTACCCTTTTATCGACTTCACCTTCACCTCCAGCCCCCTCCCCGCCATGCCCAAGAGGGAAAAACGCCGTCTGCTGGATGGAATCACCCGCTACTGTCTGGAAAAGGGCTATGTCCGCACCTCCATCTGGACCTTCGCCCGGGAAAAAGACGCCCGCTACTCCTCCATGACCCGGGACAATTTTCTGGGCTTCGGCTGTTCCGCCGCCACCCTGCTCCGGGACCAGTTCAAAATCAATACCTTCTCTGTGGAGGAGTACTGCCGCCGGATTGCCAGCGGGCAGCTGCCCACCTCCCTGACCCTGCGGTTCTCGCCGCGTCAGCGCATGGTGTATTATCTGTTCTGGACAGCCTACAGCACGAGGGTGGACCCGGCGGAATTTGAGCGGTTTTTCGGCGTTCCTCTGGAGCGGATGTACCGCCTGGAGCTGAGCGCCGCCAGGCTGCTGGGCCTGGTAGCCTGGAGGGACGGCGTCTGGCAGATGACCCTGAAGGGGGCCTTCTACTACCACTACTATGAGAATTTTTACACGCTGGTCTATATCGACAAAATGTGGGGCGTTATGCGCCGGGAGGCCTTCCCGGAGCGCATTGAGTTGTAAAAAGGGGGCGGCCGGAGCCGCTCCCCTCTATTTTCCCACGCAGAATTTGGAGAAGATGCGGTCGGTCACGTCCTCCCGGACTGACTGGCCGGTGAGCTCCCCCAGGGCGGACAGGGCCTCCTCCACATCGGTGAGGAGAGCGTCAGGGGTGACGCCGGCACCCAGCGCCTCCCTGGCCCGGCGGACGGCCTCCCTGGCCCGGCGGGCGGCCTCCTCCTGCCGGGCGTTGGTGAGAATCTCTCCGTACCCTCCCCAGAGGTCCTGGGGGAAAGCGGAGGATATCTCACTGCAAAGCTCGTCCAGATCACCGGTCCTGGCACTCACCGTCACCGCGGGGCACCCGATTTCCTCATAACCCTTTACAGGGCAGGGCGCTGCGGGCAGGTCCCCCTTGGTCCACACCAGGATGGTGGGGGCCAGCTTCACCGCCTCCCGGAGCAGGGCGAGGTCCTCGTCCCCGGCGGGGCGGGAGGCGTCGATGAGCACCAGAATCAGCCCCGCCTCCTCCATAGCCCTTCGGGATCGCTCCACCCCCAGCTTTTCCACTGGGTCTTCAGTATCCCGCAGGCCGGCCGTGTCCACAAGCCGCAGGGGGACGCCCCCCAGCTCACACCGCTCCTCCACTGTGTCCCGGGTGGTGCCGGGGATATCGGTGACAATAGCCCGCTCCCAGCCCAGCATGGCGTTTAACAGGGAGGACTTGCCCGCGTTGGGCCGGCCCACAATGGCGCAGGGCACTCCATTCCGCAGGAGGGTTCCCCGGCCGCAGGTGGCCAGCAGGGCGGACAGCTCCCCCTCCTGGCCGGACAGCGCCTCATCCAGCTGTTCCAGGCGGAAGGGGTCAATGTCCTCGTCGGGGTAGTCCAACACGGCGTGGAAATGGGCCAACACGACCACCAGGGCGGAGTAGACCGCCCCAATTCTTCGGGACAGGGCTCCAGCCAGCTGGCCTGCCGCGTGGCGGGCCCCCTCCCGGCTTTGGGCCTCCAGCAGGTCCCCCACAGCCTCCGCCTGGGCCAGATCCAGCCGGCCGTTGAGGAAGGCCCGTCGGGTGAATTCTCCCGCCCCGGCCTGCCGCGCCCCTGCGGCAAAGAGGGCCTCCAGCCCCAGGGCCAGCACCATGGGGGAGCCGTGACACTGTAGCTCCGCCGTATCCTCCCCGGTATAGCTGTGGGGGCCCAGACTGTAGGTACACAGCACCTGGTCGATGGCCTGGCCGCCGCTGTCCAGCAGGTCGCCGTAGACCAGCTCCCGCGGGGCGTGTCTCCGCAAACCGCTGTCCCCCAACGGTTTGAAGCACTTTTCTGCAATGGATACCGCATCCGCGCCGGACAGGCGGAGGATGCCGATGGCCCCCGGTCCGGGGGGGGTGGAGATGGCGGCAATGGTGTCGCTCTGGAGGGACATGGGAGACGCTCCTTTCAAAAATCGGCGGAAAAAGCAGTCCTTCCTGCAAAAATTTCCCCGGAGAAATTTTGTATAATATTTATCCTTGACAGATGTTATGGTAACCAATAAACGAATATTCTTTATCGGTGCCGAGGACAGAACCGATGTGGAAAACCCTGTGGACAATGTGGAAAGTCCCTCTGCCCCAGGAGAAATGGCTGTGGAAAGTTCTGTGGAAAAAGTGGATAAAAAACTGCATAGAGGGTGCCAAAATAATCAGCACGGCTGGCGGGCCGCTGAACTGTTTTCAGCTGTCCCCCCGGCGTTTTGCAGGAGAGGCTGCGGCGGGTTACAGGGGCGGCCTGCCGCGGCCCGGCAGGCATCGGCTCATGAAAAAGGGACGGCCGCAGGCCGCCCCTACAGATTTGCTTACAGCCGCTTACAGATGGCCCGCGCCGCCTGAACGCCCGAGGCCCCTGCCTGGGCCAGGCCTCTGGTGACCCCCGCGCCGTCACCCGCGGCGAAGAAGCCGGGCAGGGCGGTTTCCAGCTCAGAGGTGAGCTGGAGGCGGGCGGAGTAGAACTTCACCTCCGCCCCATAGAGCAGGGTGTCATAGTTTGCGGTGCCGGGGGCGATCTTGTCCAGCTGGCAGATCATTTCAATCAGATCATCCAGCTGCCGCTTAGGCAGAGTGAGGGACAGGTCTCCGGGGACGGCGGCGGTGAGAGTCGGCCGGACCGTGGACTTGCTCATCCGGTGCTCATTGGTGCGCCGGCCCCCAATCAGGTCACCAAACCGCTGGACCAGTACACCGCCCGCCAGCATATTGGACAGGGAGGCCACATGCTTGCCATATCGGTATGGCTCGTTAAAGGGCTTGGTGAACCGGTTGGATACCAGCAGGGCAAAGTTGGTGTTCTCGCTGCGTAGGGCGGGGTCGGCATAGGAGTGGCCGTTCACCGTGTTGATCCCCTCCACATTCTCGGCCACCACATGGCCGTAGGGATTCATGCAGAAGGTGCGCACGCTGTCTCCATACTGTTTGGTGCGGTATACCAGCTTGGACTCGTAGACCACATCGGTGATGTGCTCAAAGACCACAGCGGGCAGCTCCACCCGCACCCCGATGTCCACCTGATTGTTGAGCAGCTCCAGGCCCAGGTCCTTGCACTGGTTGGAGAACCACTCCGCCCCGGACCGCCCCGGCGCGGCAATGAGGTATTGGCAGGCCACCTCGCCCCCCTTGGCCAGGATGAGGCGGTAGCCGCCGTCGGCCCTCTGGATGGAGGCGACCTCCGTGTTGAACGCAAACTCCAGCTTGTCCATCAGGCCCTCGTAGATGTTGGTGAGGATGCGCAGGTTATTCTCGGTGCCCAGATGCTTGCATCGGGCCTGGAGGAGGTGGAGGTCGTAGGCCAGGGCCCGGCGGGCCAGCTGGCGGGCGGCGTCGCTCTCTGTGGAAAAAACCTCTGTGGTGGCCCCATGGGCCACGTTGATGGAGTCCACATAGTCAATAAGCTCCATGACATGGGCGGGCTCCATAAAGTCGGTGAGCCAGCCGCCGAACTGGGTGGTGAAATTGAATTTTCCGTCAGAAAATGCACCGGCCCCGCCGAACCCGCACATGGTATGGCACACAGGGCAGTGGATGCACTCCTTTACCTTACCCGCCACAATGGGGCAGCTGCGGTGATAGATGTCCGCGCCCTGGTCCAGGGCCAGCACCTTCAGCTCGGGGTGGAGATGGGCCAGCTCATAGGCGGCAAAAATACCCGCCTCCCCGCAGCCCAGGATGACAACGTCGTACTTGGCGTTCATAGGTTCTCCTTTCTGGTGTTTGGTTCAGGTTGTGTGCAGGGGACCTGGACACCCGTGCCTTGCTCTTCCCCTGTGTCCGTTTGCTTATGGCTCAGTATACCATATTTTTCGGCAAAACGCAACGGCCTGCCGGGCTCCGGCAGGCCGTTTTTGTACATTCAGCTTTTTTCCTGAAAGCTGGCCCCGCAGCCCCGGCAGGTGACGGTGATCTTACCCTTGCCCCGGGGAACACGCAGCTGCTGGCCGCAGCTTGGACATTTGAAATAGACATGCTCCTTGTCCCTGTGGATATTGCGCCGCAGGCGCAGCCAGCTGAGAAAGGGCCCGGCCGCCTTCATAAACCTTGCATTCTCGGCCCGCCGGGCCATTATGTTTCGGGACAGCATTCGAAACAGGGAGAACAGCAGCAGCGCAAAGTTCACCCAATACAGCAGCTCCAGTCTGGTGAATACAAACCCCAGGTAGAGCAGCAGAAAAATCGTCATCAAAAACAGATTCAGCTGGTCGTTCCCATAACGGCCATACATAAATCGCTGGATCGCATTGCGGATCATGGACGCGCCTCCTTGGCTTGACGGAAGACGGCAGGCGAAAAACGCCTGCCTGAAGAATGTATTATTTATAATAACCTTTCTAAATGGGCTCGTCAAGGCGAAAATCGTAAACAATATGTAAATTCCACCCCCATTTCGTCCTAATTTGAGGCGCCGGGGCCCTGTCTGGCGGAAGGACTTGCGGACGGGCGAAAAATGGGCTATACTGTCACCGTAAACCAACCGCAAGGAGGGTCCGACATGGATCGCATCGACAAGGAAAATTATTATCTGGACATTGCCGAAACAGTGCTGGAGCGTTCCACCTGCCTGCGCCGGTGCTACGGCGCCATTATTGTCAAAAACGACGAGATTGTCTCTACTGGCTACAACGGCGCCCCCCGGGGGCGGAAAAACTGCATGGATCTGGGCTGCTGTACCCGGGAGGCCATGAACGTCCCCTCCGGCCAGCGGTATGAGCTGTGCCGCTCCGTCCACGCAGAGATGAACGCCATCATCTCCGCCGCCCGCCGGGATACCCTGGGTGCCACCCTCTACCTGGCCGGCCGGGAGGCCAAGTCCGGGGAACTGCTTCACGACGCCACCTCCTGCTCCATGTGCCGCCGGGTCATCATCAACGCCGGCATTGACCGGGTGGTCATCCGCACCGGGGAAAAGGAATACTCCGTGGTCCACGTGGAGGACTGGATTCGGGAGGACGACTCCCTGCCCCAAAGGGTGTAAACAGCAATAAATATTCCCCGGCCAAAAGCCGGGGAATATTTATTGCTGCTTACAGGGGCATCCGATCAGAATACCGGCTGAAGGGCCAGATACTCCTCAAGGGCCAGCCCCCGGCCCATACAGACCTCCGCGGCCTCCACCCCCACATAACGGAAGTGCCACGGCTCAAACTGATAGCCGGTGATTTCTTTTTTCCCTTGGTCGTAGCGCAGGATGAAACCGTACCGGGCACAGTGGGCCTTCAGCCAGGCAAAGGCGGGGGTGTTTTCAAAGTGTGCCTTGGTGCTGGCCACATTGATGTCCAGTGCCAGGCCGGTCTGATGCTCCGAGTAGCCCGGCCGGGCGGAGAAGGTATCCACAGTGGCCTGGCGATACTGGGTCAGATAGCGGTTGTACACGCTGGTCTGGGTCTCAAAGGAGCGGTAGGCGGACACACTGTACAGGGCGATTCCATCCTCCCGGGAGGCGTCTGCCATAGCCCGGAAGGCCCGGGCCGCCTCCGGCCGCAGAGAGCCGGAGCCATAGGCCCCGCCCAGTACCTCCAACTGGGGCACAAAGCCGTCGGGCAGAGCATAGTGCTTATTCACCAGCACCGACAGGCTGTCCGCGTGGGGAGTTGTCCGGACCGCAGTATAAAAGGCCTGGTCCTGATCCATGTTCACCTGGAGGACAACCGCCTCGTCCCCAATTCCGGGCCGCTCGGCCGCCCAGGCGCTGTACCGGTCCAGCAGACCGGCCCGCCCATTGGGCAGCGCCAGATAGATCAGATCCGCTCCGGTCAGCTCCCCCTGCTCCAGCAGAGTCAGCAGGGCGCTGTCCCCCGACATTCGAAGGCACAGCCTGTTCCGCTGCTCCCGGGTCAGCCCCTGGTCATCCAGCAGGGCGTCGATCCGCCTCCTCAGAGAGGCCTGGAGCTCCTCTCTGTACGCCTCTTCTGACGTCTCCATCAAAACGGGAGGGCCCAACACACCCTTGGAACCCAAGGGCTCCTGTCCGGCGTACGCCAGCTCATCGGGCTGCGCCCTTTCCTCCCATGCCGCCTCGGCAGAGACCAGCATTCCCAGACAGACTCCCGCTGCCAGCAGCGGCCGGAGTTTGTTCAGCTTTAAAACCTTGTACATCGCGATGGTCCTTTCGTATATATTCCCGCTCCGCCGGTTTCACTCAGTCCGTCTCACCCCACCGGCACAGCTCCAGAAACGCCCGGAAAATCCCCTCGCCGTCCACTGTGTCAGGGCGGCGGTTCTGGAAAGCCATCCGTTCCGGGTGGAACTGAACAGCCAAAATCAGCCGGTCCTCCCGGCTCACAGCCTCCGGAAAGCCGCTCTCCGCCCAGGCAATCGCCTGCAGGCCCTCGCCCAGGCGGTCCAGGGCCTGGTGGTGGGCACTGTTGACCGGGAATACCGGCCCGTACAGCCTGTGGAGCAGAGAGCCCTCCCGAGACCGCACCGGATGAACCATGTCCCGCTCGTCCCAGGCGTGAAATACTTTTTGCCCGGGGGGCAGGTCCTGAATCAGCGTCCCGCCCAGAGCTATGTTAATCAGCTGCATCCCCCGGCAGATGCCCAGGATAGGCTTTCCGGCCTGGTAAAAGGCCTGGAACAGGGCCAACTCGGCCCGGTCCCGCTCCCGGTCCGGCAGCTGAGAGCCCCGGTTCTCCTGGCCGTAAAGCTCACACGCGGCATCCCCTCCGCCGCACAGCACCAGCCCGCTGCAGCTCAGGTCCGGCGGGGGACAGTATCCCGAAACGGGCACACCCCCCAGGGCCTGAACAGCCGCGCAGTAGTTCTCCATCTTACCGGCGTCTCCAGACACCTGGAGCCGCACCTGCTCCGGCGCCGTCACAGGGCGTCCTGGGCGGAGCGGGCCTGTACCAGGGCCACGATCAGATTGACCGCGCCCTCCACGCCGGTAACTGCGGAGTTCAAGGTCAGGTGATACCGGCGCATATCACCCCATGTGTGTCCAGTGTAGTAATTATAGTAGTTGGCCCGCCCCTTGTCCATCTGGACAATCCGCTTGGCCATGTCGTCGGAGGGGATGTGGTACTCCTCCACACACCGTTCCACCCGGCTGGGCAGGTCGGCATGGACAAAGACCTTCAGGCATTCAGGCCGCTCTCCCAGCACATAGTCGGAGCACCGGCCCACAATGACGCAGGGACCCTCGTCGGCCAGCTCCCGGATGACCTCGGACTGGGCGAAAAAGGCCTGGTGTCCCACGGGCACCCCCTGGTGGGCCAGCGCGGGCGCCCCAACCCCCATGGGTATGATGGACAGATGGAACCGGCTGCGGGCCCGCTCCTCCGCCCGGGCGATGAAGTCCGGGGACAGGCCGCTTTTCTCCGAGGTCTTTTGGATAATCGTCCGGTCGTAGCAGGGAATCCCCAGCTCAGCAGCCAGCCGTTTGCCGATCAGACGGCCTCCGCTGCCAAACTCCCGGCTGATGGAAATTACATAGTTGCTCATAGGTTGCACCTCCCATTCATGGTCCGGCGGGCGGGGGCCAGGCCCCACGCACACAATACCTCATTCCATATTATAACGCTTCCTGGCAAAAAAGACAATGAAAATCTGGCAAGGAGTTTTTTTGCCCGCTGCACGAAACAACCCCCGCTGCATCGTTTTATGGGTGTAGGGCCCTCAATGAAAACGAGATTTTAAGAAGGTGATGGTTTGAAGCACGACGATATCACCGCAATGGTAGAAACCTATTCTGATATGATAATGCGGATTGCCTATCAGCACTGCTTCAATAAATCTGACAGCGAAGATATCACACAGGAGGTTTTCATCAGGCTGATGAGCCATCAGTCGCTGCTGCTGAAGGATGAGTCCACCATAAAGGCCTGGCTGATTCGAGTGACCGTCAATCTGTGCAAGGACTGGAACAAAAGCGCCTGGTACCGGCGGACCACTTCTCTGGAGGAATGTGAGAACGGCGCGTTTTGCTGGGAATGGGAGAATGACGAGTCGGCAGCCCTGGAGGCCCTGAAAGGGCTTCGGCCGGTCTATCGGACTGTCCTTTATATGTACTACTATGAGGGCTACAAGATCCGGGAGATTGCCCAGATCCTTGGTCTCAAGGAGAACACGGTCAGCTCCGGCCTGACCAGGGCCAGAAAGAAATTGCGGGATATTCTGACAGAAGGGGATGACGCCTCATGGGAAAGAAGTATTGCGATATGCTCTCCAAAGTAAAGGCAGACGACCAATTCAAAAAGGACCTAATCGCTTTTTTAGAGGAAAATCAACAGACACACCGTGTCAACAGGAGGTATATTATGAATCAGAATCGAAAAAGATGGGTCGCAGTTACCGCCGCCGCACTGGCTCTTCTGGCCTGCACCGGCGTGGCCATGGCAGTATTGCATACCAACATGGGCGCGAAGGACAATGGCGTACAGTTCTCCAATGACTATCCTCAATATGTAGAGAAGGTTACGGGCCAGGTGATCGGGGATCAGGATGCAGACCCCGGCGCCTCCCCTTCTCCCAAAACCGAGTTGGAAAAGTTGGACCTGCAGACCAACGGCGACGGCATCCAGGTTGCGCTGGAGTCCTACCTGTGTGACGAGGGATTTCTGGACCTCCAATTCCGTGTGAAGATCAGCGGAGAAAAGCTGGACGCTTTCCGCAGCGAGGAAAACAGCGACTGGGAAGTACCCCTGACCTACCTCTCCTTTAACGATCCCGTTATGGAGCGCGACGGCGTCAAATATGTACAGCAGGGCGGCGCCAACTACACCCTGAATGTAGACGGTCAGGACATCTGGCTCCGCGGCCGTACCGCCCAGTCCATTGATAAGGTCGGTGCAGGCGAGTATGTCATCCAACAGATGTGGTTCCTGGGTGAGGATGTGCTGGGCAGCAAGGATACCTTCCACATCTCTCTGGGCAGCACAGCCATTGGCCTGGGCGAGAACTGTATCTCCATGGAGGGCGGTTTCGACCTGTCTGTCTCCAAATCCAAGGCCGCAGCGGCAACCTCTGTCATCACGCTGAAGGACAACTCCTGGTCTCCCAGACCGGGTGTGACCAAGACTGTGGAAAAAGTCTCCCAGACACCCCTTCAGAGCATTTTCCGCATCCGTTCGGTCTACACCGGCGTCAGCAGCGAGCAGCTGAACATCGACAGCTGGGACTATCTGGTCTATCAGGCCAACGGGCAGGCCCAGGCGGCCTACTCTGCCCGTACCGCCGCGGAGATCGTCTACGCCGACGGCACCGCGGAGCAGCTGACCGACCCCGGCGAGTATGATTTCAGCCGCCAGCACTTTGAGGGCGCAACTTTCATTACCGAAGAAATCATCGCCACCGCCCCTGTGAGTGGCAGCGTCGTGCTGCGGGCCTATGATTCTGACTACGCGCCCGACTACCGCATGACCGTGGCCGCCGAGTATCAGGTCGATCTGTCCGCCGGAACTGTGGCCGCCAAGACTGTGGATACCATCATCTACGATGCCGGCACCGGCGAGATGGACGATGAGTACAGCGTATTCTACAAGCTGCGCTACGGCCAGGATGTCTCTGAAACGCAGGGAAACCAGGCTCAGGCCTTCCTGGATGAGTGGATGCGCACACACGGGGGCGAGCTCGTTTCAGAGCTGGATTGATCTGCCGGCCATCTCCTCACCTTTTGGTAATCGGCAGTTTTCATAGTAGCCGCATTCAGAATTTCTGACAGCGGGCCGCCGGGGGGTGCGGTCCCTGCTGTAACAAGCCCCAAAAAATCAGCAGTGCCTGCCTGAAAAAGGGTCCGGCACTGCTGATTTTACTTTTTTCTCTCTCCTTGCCCTGAAATACACCGTCCAGCGGCAGAAAGGCGGTCTCCAGGGGCGGGCGGCCGTCTGTAATCCAAACCCTTATTCGGTATTTTGTCCAGTTTCCCGGGACCTTTCAGGCCAAATTCGCCCTTTCGGGACTTGCGTTCCCGATTCAGATGTGCTATGATTGCTCCGAAAAAAGGGGATGCCGCACCAGGCCGGCGCCCTCCAAAGCTGACAGAAAAAGGTGATGCCAACGTGAGAAAAGCAGGAATCCTGATGCCCATTTCCTCCCTGCCCTCCCCCTGCGGCATTGGCACGATGGGCGCAGAGGCCCGGAAATTCGTGGACTTTCTGGCCGCCGGGGGCCAGAGCTGCTGGCAGGTCCTCCCCTTGGGGCCCACCAGCTATGGGGATTCCCCCTACCAGTCCTTCTCCTCCTTCGCCGGAAATCCCTACTTTATCGACCTGGACACCCTGGCCCAGTGGGGCCTGCTGGAGCCGGAGGAGTATCAAGGTCTGAACTGGGGGAGCGACCCTGAGCGGGTGGACTACGAGGCCCTCCACAAAAACCGCTTTTCCGTTTTGCGGCTTGCCGTCTCCCGCCTGAGCCGGGGGGACAAATTTGAACTGCGCTTCACCCTGCAGGAGGCCGGCTGGCTGAAGGACTACGCCCTGTTCATGGCGTTGAAGGACAAATATGGCGGGGTCTCCTGGCTGGAGTGGCCTGAGGACATCCGCCTGCGGAGTCCAAAGGCCCTGGAGGCCGCCCGGAGGGAGCTCTCTGAGGAAATCAGCTTCTGGACGTGGGTGCAGTATCTCTTCTTCGCCCAGTGGTGGGAGCTGAAGGAGTATGCCAACGGGAAGGGCATCTCCATCATCGGGGATCTGCCCATCTATGTGGCCCTGGACAGCGCCGATGTTTGGGCCAACCCGGACCAGTTCCAACTGGATGAGGAGGGGCGGCCCACTGAGGTGGCCGGCTGCCCCCCTGACGGCTTCACGGCCGACGGCCAGCTGTGGGGAAATCCCCTGTTCAACTGGGAGCGGATGAAGGAGGACGGCTACGCCTGGTGGCTCAAACGAATCGCCTGGCAGTTCCAGATCTGCGACACCCTGCGCATCGATCACTTCCGGGGCTTTGACGCATACTATGCCATCCCCTATGGGGACAAAACTGCCCGCAACGGCAGGTGGCGGCCGGGTCCGGGCATCGCCTTTTTCCAGGCGGTGAACCAGTCCCTGGGCAGGCAGGACATCATTGCGGAGGACCTGGGCTTTCTCACCCCCTCGGTGCGCCGGCTGCTGCGCAGCTCGGGCTACCCCGGCATGAAGGTGCTGGAGTTCGCCTTCGACAGCCGGGACACAGGCAGCGACTATCTGCCCCATTGTTACCCCACCAAGTGCGTGGTATACACCGGCACCCACGACAACGACACCATCCAGGGCTGGATGGCCACCGCCCCCCGGAAATCCGTGGCCTTTGCCAAGGCCTATCTGCGCCTCAGCAAACGTGAGGGCTACCACTGGGGTATGATGCGCGCCGCCTGGGCCTCCGCGGCTGACCTGGCGGTCATGCAGTTCCAGGACCTGCTGGGCCTGGGCAGCGGCGCCCGGATGAACATTCCCTCCACACTGGGCGGAAACTGGCAGTGGAGAGCCCTGCCCGGCACCTATGATGAAAAACTGGCCCAGCGGCTGTATCAGGAGATGCAGGTATATCAGCGGCTGCCCAAAGCGAAAAAACGAAACAGCCCCAAAAAGCCCCGCACCTCTCAAAGAACACCACGATAAGGAGATGGTTCCCTGTGCAACTGAAAGAACAGCTTTTCCAGACCACTCAGGAGCGGTTCAACTGCTCCCCCGACCAGTGCGACGACCGGCAGCTGTATGAGGCTCTGCTTCTGCTCACCCGGCAGCTGGCCCAGGACCGTCCCGCCCCTGCAGGGGGGCGGAAGCTGTATTACTTCTCCGCCGAATTCCTCATGGGCAAGCTGCTTTCCAACAATCTGCTGGCCCTGGGGCTGCACGGAGAGGTCAAGGCCCTGCTGGCCGACCTGGGCCGGGACTTGGGGGTCATCGAGGCCATGGAGCCCGAGCCCTCTCTGGGCAACGGCGGTCTGGGCCGCCTGGCCGCCTGCTTCCTGGACTCTATCGCCGCCCTGGGCCTGCCGGGAGACGGCGTGGGCCTCAACTACCACTATGGCCTGTTCCGGCAGCAGTTTGACAAAAACCGCCAGACCGAGCTCCCCGACCCCTGGCTGGAGACAGAAAGCTGGCTCATCCCCACGGGGGTCAACTTTACAGTGCCCTTCGGCGGCTTTGACCTGAAGGCGGTGCTCTATGACATCGCCATCCCCGGGGCCAACAACCAGTATGCCAACCGCCTGCACCTGTTTGATGTGGCGGAGCCCGCCGACAAGCCCTGGGTGGGCATCGGCTTTGACAAGGGGGACATCCCCCACCGGCTGACCTCCTTTCTCTACCCCGACGACAGCGATGAGGCCGGACGGCTGCTCCGGGTGTATCAGCAGTACTTCATGGTGTCCGCCGGCGCCCAGTTGATCCTGTCTGAGCTGACAGCCCGGGGCTATACCCTGGACACCCTGGCCGACCATGTGGTGGTCCAGATCAACGACACCCACCCCTCCATGGTCATTCCCGAGCTCATACGCCTGCTGACCGAGCGGGGGCTCTCCTTTGACCAGGCCCTCGACCAGGTGCGCCGCACCTGCGCCTACACCAACCACACCATCCTGGCCGAGGCGTTGGAGAAGTGGCCGATGTCCTTTATTGAAAAGGTGGCGCCCCAACTGGTCCCCGTTATCCAGGAGCTGGACCGCCGGGTGAAGGAGACCTGTCCCGACCCCAAGGTCGCCATTGTGGACGAGCAGAACCGGGTCCATATGGCCCATATGGACATCCACTGCGGATTTTCTGTCAATGGTGTGGCCGCGCTGCACACCGAGATTTTGAAGAATTCTGAGCTCAAGCCCTTCTATGACCTCTATCCGGAAAGGTTCAACAACAAGACCAACGGCGTCACCCTCCGCCGCTGGCTGGAGGCCTGCAACCCGGAGCTGTCCGCCCTCATTGACAGCTGTATCGGCCCCGACTGGCGCAGGGACGCCCGGAAGCTGGAGGGCCTGCTGGCCTTCCAGGAGGACAAGGCCGTCCTTGACCGCCTGCTGGCGGTGAAGCAGTCCAACAAAAATCTGCTGTGCCGCCTGCTGTGGGCTGAGCAGGGGATCGAGCTGGACCCCTACTCCCTGTTCGACATCCAGGTCAAGCGCCTCCATGAGTATAAGCGGCAGCAGATGAATGCGCTGTATATCATCCACAAGTACCTGGAAATCAAGGCCGGACGGCTGCCCAAGCGGCCTGTCACCGTTCTCTTTGGCGCAAAGGCCGCTCCGGCCTATGTGATGGCCAAGCACATCATCCACCTGATTCTTTGCCTGCAGAAGCTGATTGAAAATGATCCCCAGGTCCGCCCCTGGCTGCGGGTGGCCATGGTGGAGAACTACAATGTCTCCTGGGCTGAGCGGCTCATCCCCGCCTGTGACATCTCTGAGCAGATCTCCCTGGCCTCCAAGGAGGCCAGCGGCACCGGCAATATGAAGTTTATGGCCAACGGCGCCGTCACCCTGGGCACCCTGGACGGGGCCAATGTGGAAATTGCCCAGCTGGTGGGGGAGGAAAATATCTACACCTTCGGCCAGCACAGCGACGCGGTGATTGCCCTCTACCAGGGCGACCGGCCCGACGGCCGGAGCTATAACCCCCTGGACTGCTACCACCGCCCGGCTGTGGAGCCCCTGGTGGACTTCCTGGTCTCTCCGGAGCTGCTGGCTGTCGGGGACCCCTCGGAGCTGTCCGCACTGTGGAAGGACATGAAAAACAAGGACTGGTTCATGGCTCTGCTGGACGTGGAGGACTATATCACAGCCAAGGAGCGGGCCGTCACGGACTATGGCGACCGGCAGGTCTGGGCGAAAAAGATGCTGGTCAACATCGCCAAGTCGGGATACTTCTCCTCTGACCGGACTATCCGGCAGTACAATGAGGATATCTGGCATCTGAAATAACAAAATGTATTTTGAAAGCGCGTCCCAAATTACCGGGACGCGCTTTTTTATCGTATCTCCCATTCGCCGGTCAAAGCCTCCGGCTCGTTTTCCACGTACCACAGGTAGCGTTTCAGCACCTGACGGATATACCCCGGTATGCTCCGGTCCTTTATCTTCGCCTGTTCCTTCACCCGCTCATACAAATTCAGCGGCATCAGCACACTAACACTTTTTTTGGGTCCTCTTATCATATGAATCACCTCACGACCATTTTACTACAATCTGTTGTAAAAAGCAATACAACAAATCGTAGTAAATATACTTTTGTTGAGGTGACAAATATGTACTCAAGAATACGGGACCTGCGAGAGGACAGCGATATGACACAAGTGCAAATCTCCAAATTATTGGGTATGTCGCAAACAGGCTATTCCAAATATGAAACCGGAGAAAATGATATACCGACCGCAATTCTAATCCTCCTGGCAAAGCTTCATGACACCAGCGTCGATTATCTGTTGGGCCTGACCAACGTCCGGGAGCCTTATCCAAGGGCATAAAAGCGGGGGCGGCAGCACACTGACACTTTTCTTGGGTCCTCTTATCATATAAATCACCTCACGACTATTTTACTACAATCTGTTGTAAAAAGCAATACAACAAATCGTAGTAAAATATACTTTTGTTGAGGTGACAAATATGTATCAGAGAATACGCGATTTACGGGAAGATTCTGATATGAATCAAATAGAAATAGCAATAAAGCTGAACTGTTCTCAACAGACATACAGCAATTACGAATTAGGTCTGCGCACTGTTCCTCCGGAAATTCTAATCTCCCTTGCGAAAATTCATAACACCAGCGTCGATTATCTGCTGGGTCTGACCAACGTCCGGGAGCCTTATCCGAGGGCATAAAAGCGGAGGCGGCAGCACGCTTGCTATAAAAAGCACCCTATTTGTTTCCGGTATGGCGTATCGGAAACAAACAGGGTGCAGTTTTATGCCGTCAGACCATCAGGGAGCACACCAGCCCGGTATACTCCGCCGGGTCCTCCAGGGGCAGGTCGGCCAAAAGAAGGGCCTGGGCATACAGAAGCTTGGCATATTTGGACACGGTATCCTGATCTCCGGCCTCCACGGCCTTTTTCAGCGCGGCAAAGGGGGTGGAATCGGCGTTGAGCTCCAGCACCCGGTCAGCCTTCATGGGCTGGCCCCCCTCCACCTTGCGCATATACCGCTCCATCTCAATGGAGACCGGTCCGTCCGCAGACAGACAGCAGGCGCCCGACTTGAGGATGGAGGAGATGCGTACCTCCTTCACCTGGCCGCCCAGAGCCTCCTTCACAGCCTCCAGCACCGGCTTGCCGGCCTCGGCCTTCTCCTCGGCGGCTTTTTTCTCCTCCTCGGTCTGGGGCAGGGCGTCCTCTTCGGTAACCGACTTGAACTGCTTGCCGTCAATCTCCCGCAGACCCTTCATAACGAAGTCGTCCACGTCCTCGGTGCAGTACAAAATTTCATAGCCCTTGTCCAAGATCCGCTCCACCTGGGGCAGCTTGGCGATTTTTTCCACGCTTTCGCCGCAGGCGTAATAGTAGAAGGGCTGGTCCTCCGGCATCCGGTCCTTATAGGCCGCCAGCGTGGTGTTTTTTTCCTCCCTGGAGGACCAGAACAGCAGCAGGTCCTGGAGCACATCCTTGTGCTGACCATAGTCGGACACCACGCCATATTTCAGCTGGGTACCGAAGGCGGACCAGAATTTCTCATAGCTCTCCCGGTCCTCCTTCTGCAGTCTCAGCAGCTCATTCTTGATTTTTTTCTCCAGAGCAGAGGCAATCACCTTCAACTGCCGGGTGTGCTGGAGGACCTCACGGCTGATGTTCAGGGAGAAGTCGGCGGAGTCCACCACACCCTTGACAAAGCGGAAGTGGTCGGGGAGCAGGTCGGCGCACTTGTCCATGATGAGCACTCCGGAGGAGTAGAGCTGGAGCCCCTTCTCATATTCCCGGGTATAGAAATCATAGGGAGTCTGAGCGGGGATATAGAGCATGGCCTTGTAGGTTACCGCACCCTCCGCGCTGGTGTGGATGATGGACAGGGGGTCCTGCCAGTCTCCGAATTTTTCCTTGTAAAAGGCGTTGTACTCCTCCGGCTTCACCTTGGACCGCTGCCGCTGCCACAGGGGGACCATGGAGTTGAGGGTTTTCCACTCCTTAAAGGTCTCCCACTCGGGCTTGTAGTCCTCGCCGGCATCCTCCGGCTTCTCTTTCTGGCGGTAGTCCTCCATCTCCATGACGATGGGGTAACGGATATAATCGGAATACTTTTTGATAAGCGTCTGGAGTCGATGGGGCTCTAAATACTGATCGTAATCCTCCTCGTCCGCGTTGGCCTTGATGTGCATAACAACGTCGGTACCGGGAGCTTCCTTTTCACATGCGGTGACGGTATATCCGTCTGCACCGTCAGACTGCCACATCCAGGCCTCTTCACTGCCCCAGGACCGGGAGATGACCGTCACATGGTCGGCCACCATAAAGGCGGAGTAGAAGCCCACACCAAACTGACCGATCACATCAATTTTATCTGCCGCTTTGTCATCTTCCGTCAGATCGGCCTTGAACTGTCTGGAGCCGCTCCGGGCAATCGTGCCCAGATTGGACTCCAGCTCCTCCCTGCTCATACCGATTCCGTTGTCAGAGACGGTGAGCAGTCTGGTCTCCTTGTCCGGCACAATGGTGATCTTTAACTCCTTGCGTTTGACGCTGACACTGTCGTCTGTCAGCGATTTGTATGCCAGCTTGTCCTCCGCATCACTGGCATTGGAAATCAGCTCCCGAAGAAAAATCTCCTTGTGGGTGTAGATGGAGTTAACCATCAGGTCCAGCAGCCGTTTGGATTCCGCCTTAAATTGTTTCTTTGCCATGATTCTTGATTCCTCCATGTATTTTAAATTTTGTTTGATAACAGTAATAAAAAGTCAGATATATTTGCGTTGTTAGCACTCATATCAATCGAGTGCTAACCGTATTCTAGCGCACATCTTTCCAAAAAGCAATAGGGTTCATAATTTGTTTACACTTTCCCCATCGAGAATGGCACTTCAACGGCAGGTCTACCAAATGTCTACCAAAAAGCGGGGTCAAATGGCTGCGGCGCAGGGGATTGAAAAACCGGCGGAATGACGGCAGGTCTACCAGATGTCTACCAATTTTACCTTTTTACACATGAAGCGGCGTTTTTCGCCGCTTTTTTTGTTTTTCCCGCAGTTTTTGCAGACATGCAAGGGGCGTGACACAAGTCTAAAATTTGGAAAAGGTCGAAAAAACCCAAAATTTTTGGGCAATACGTAGAAATTTTCAGCCAAAAGGTTGGGTTTCGGACAACCCGGCCGGGAGGCAGAGAAGCTCTGCGTTGCGCTGCCAAAGCCGCTCCACTGGCTTGGAAGGTGGGCGGCTGGCCGGACTCCGGTCAGTCGCCCTCCGACTAAATAAGGGCGGCAGACGGCCCCTCTCATGGCCGGACACCCCGCCCCGGACGGGGCAACATTCGGGTCTGACAGGACCCAAAAAATTGAAGGAGGAATATCCGAATGAGAAACCTGAAGCGGGCTCTCAGCCTGACTCTGGCCTCCGTCATGCTGCTTGGCATGATGGTGATCAGCACCGGCGCTGCGAGCTTCAACGACGCGGACGAGATTCAGAACATCGAAGCCGCTGAAGTCCTCAACACCATCGGTGTGATGAAGGGCGACGGCGAGAACTTCATGCCTGGACAGACCGTGACCCGCGGCCAGATGGCTATTCTGGTTTGCCAGATCCTGTACGGCGACAAGCTGAATGTCAACCAGTTTGCCGACTACAGCCAGTACACCGACGTACCCGCCAACGAGTACTACACCGGCTATGTGAACCTGGCCAGCAACCTGGGCATCATCTCCGGCTACGGCAACGGCCAGTTCGGCCCTGGTGACCCCGTCACCACTGCTCAGGCCGCTCTGATGCTGTGCAAGGCTCTGGGCTACTTCCAGGGCAAGGAGCTGGTGGGCGACTGGGGCACTGACGCCCTCACCGCCATCACCCAGGCCACCAAGCTGAAGCTGTTCGGCAAGCTGAAGCTGGCCACCAACGACGGTCTGAAGCGCGACGATGTAGCCGAGATGGTGTTTAACACCCTGACCAAGGCTGTGCCTGTGGACTACAACACCAACTTCGACATCTACTACAGCGACAGCACCGCCTGGACCAACGGCGTTACCTTCCGCTACATTGACACCCTGGGCTATGAGAACTTCGACCTGGTCTATGACAACAGCGCAAATGTCCGTGACGACTATGGCCGTCCCGCCAAGAACTGGGGTGTGGGCCGCTACAACGGCAACGGTATGGACGAGAAAGGCGACCTGAAGCCCGGCGCTGCCACCCTGCTGGACATCAACGCTGTGGTCACCATTGCTGACGAGCCCAACCTGACCTACACCACCGGCGTCAGCGGTAAGAATCTGGCCACTGCCGTGGGCAACACCGCTATGGGCTATGACTGGAGCGTCCACAACAACGGCGCCTCCGTCACAGGCGTGGGCGTGACCGATACCGGTGATAAGCCCATCCGGACTGACGGCGACAACGACTACGGCCTCACCGGCCGGGGCGTGAGGACCGAGATCTTCATCCGCTCTGACCTTCCTACTGCCGCTGTCGAGGTGGTCTACACCAACTACTATCTGGCTCAGATCACCCGCACCGGCAGCGACGGCGACGGCCGCTACGTCACCGTGGCGCTGGAGAACAGCGTGTCCGTGAAGAACCGCAACTACCACACCAACGACTTCGCCGCAGACGACTATGTGATCGTCTCTGTGGCCCGAGATGAGAAGGGCGACAGCTACATTGCCTCCATGACCGCCGCTGAGAGCGTCGAGGGCAAGGTTACTGCTTACAGTACCGCTGAGGGTACCGGCGGCGCGCGCTACATCACCCTGGACGGCCAGAAGTACGACACCTCCTATAACAACGCCAAGGACATCGACCGCAGCGGCGCTGTTGACTTCACCGATTACCGCCTGTATCTGGACCAGTACGGCTACGTGGTGGGCTATGAGCAGACCGGTAATGCCGTGGGCAGCTACCTCTACGTCACCGATCAGAGCGTGGATGATGTGCTGGGCGACTACCGCGCCCGGGTCGTCTTCCCCGACGGCACCACTGAGGCCATCACCATCAAGGGCAACGAGGGCATCAAGGCCAAGCCCACCCGGAACACCGTGTACCGCTATGAGGTGCAGAAGAACAACGAGTATGTGCTGTATGCCAGCAGCGTTGACAGCAGCTACACCATTGATAACAGCCAGACCGGTACTGTGGAGAATTCCAGCTCCCGTATCGCGCTGAGCCCCAATGGCCGGCTCACCGTGGACCTGAACACCAAGTTTGTCCATGTGAACAACACCACCCGCAGCTATAACAGCTATGTGGGCTACAACGCAGTGCCTGATATTACCCAGACCGACCTGAAGACCGTGGACCACAACAAGGATGGTATCATTGATATTGTCTATGTGATCGGCGGCTCCGCCAGCAATGCTGACTCCAAGATCTTCTATGTGGCCAGCACAGGCGCCAACAACTGGGGCTCCATCCAGAAGGACAACACCACCTACTATGAGTTCCGGGCCGCTTATGTGGACGGCGAGCAGGAGACCATCGTGGTCAACCAGGCTGTCCGCGACCTGATCAGCACCAATGGCAAGGGCGCTTACAAGGTCCTGTCCACCAACTCCGACGGCTATATCACCGCTCTGGACGGCTCCGCCGCTGATCCCTTTAAAGCGGACGGCATTGTCACCAAGGGCGAGATGAACGTCGTGGCCACTGGCGTGGGCAATAACGCCTTCAAGCTGCAAAACGGCGACTCCTACACCTTCGACAGAGACACCATCTTTGTCTACGTGGACGGCGACGACGTGGAAAAGCGTGACGAGCGCGCCATCATCACCAACGAGAAGAACGCCACCGACGCCACTGGCGTGTTTGTGGCCAAGTGCGACACCAGCAAAAACGACTTGGCCAAGCTGGTCTTCGTGGTTGCCATGAGCAACACCGTGCCCGCGGGCAGCGATTCCGCGGCCCTTAATGAGGCCCTGGGCGGCGAGGAGACCAACGTGAAGGTCGTCAGCCCCGAGATTGACGAGGAACTGACAGTTCCCACAGGCAAAACCCTGACCGTTGGCGGCACCATTACCGGTGATGCAGCCATCACCACTGCGGATGAAACAGCAAAGGTCGTGTTCGAGAACGCTACCTTTGCCGGCGATACAGACCTGAGCGGTGTTGAGAACCTTGAGCTGTCCGGCAGTGTTGCCGTGGCCGAGGGCGCATCCCTGAAGCTGCCCGGCGGCGCAAAGCTGAAGGATAACCTGTCTGTTGAGGGCGATCTGGAGCTGACTGAGAACGTCAGCATCTCTGCCGGTAAGAGCATCGTTCTGAACGGCGGTAAGGTGAAGCTTGATCCTGCCGATGGTAAGACACTGAACCTGCCCAAGCTCACCGGAAACGGTACCGTTGAGGTGCCCTCTGACAAGACAGTTACAACTCCGGGTGAGCCCAGTGATGCTGAAGGCTATCTGAACAATCTCAAGAGCCAGATCAATGTTCCTGTGGTCGCTGGCGTGAAGGAGGACGGTGCAGGGAAGAAAGCGACCTTCGCCATCAACGCTTCCAACATTGTCGGCTTCATGGGCGGGGGCAAGGTTGAGAGCTGGAGCAGTACGCTGACCATTGCAGGGGCGGCTGCCCGGACTGGCGGCGACGCGAACAGCAAGGTTGTCTTTGTCGAGCTCAAGTTGCCCGCCAATGTGTTCGGCACCGAAAAGCAGGTGTCCGTTACCTATACCACAAGCGAGGTTAGCGACGGGAAGTACAACGCAAATGGTGACGAAGCGGTTAAGTGGTCCCTGTCTGAGGGCGAGTGCGCTGGTACTACCACCATCATCATCCCTGTGACAGACGACGTGACCTCCATCATCCTCACTGAGGTTGCTGGGGACATCTAACCCCCCAAAAGTCAAATAAGTGGAGCGACAAAACAGGCAGATACCCCCGGGCGGAAGCCCGGGGGTACTTTTACTCAGCCGACAGCGAGGTAGTGATAGAGAACTCCGTTGTCATTGGTCCCGGCGTATTCGCCGTGAATGGATTTCGTGCTGTGGTAGACGGTGAAGCCCTTGCTGTCGATGGTGAGGACCATCTCTCCCTGCCCCATCATATTCCCGTCCTGGACGGCCAGACCGCCGGTGATTTGATATCCGTAGCGGGTCTCCCCCAGGGGGGTCATAATCAGAACGGCCTTGGGGTCGAAGCCCACAGAGATGTACCGGCTGGCTTGGCCGCTGCCGGTGTAGGTCCCCGCGGCCACCTGGGGGATCGTGGCCTTCAGGGCCTTTACCTGGGCGGCCAGGGCGGCCAGCTCAGCCGCCGGAGCTTTGCCGCCGGCCTTCTCGTCCACGGCCTTGATGGCCGCGTCGATTTTGGCGTTGTCGGCGTTGAAGTCGGCGCGGAGCACCTTGTCCTCTGCCTCCCACTGGCTGAGCTGATAGTTGGGTGTGTGACTGCTTGACATTGTGATTCCTCCTTGTCCTTAATCGGGGAGTATCCCCTGATACAGGCGGGCAAGGGAGAAAAATTGTACGTTTCCATACAACTTATGGAAATTGGGGGGAACTATGCCCCAAAAAAGCGGCCCGCTTCCGTGGAGGGAAGGCGGGCCGTTTGTTTATCCAATCGAGACGAATTCCTTGGAGACGTAGCCGGTGCTGCTGCCGTTGTAGCGGATTTGATACCAGCCGTTTTCCTCCCCCAGGATGGTGACCTTGACGCCGTTGGAGGCGCTGGCCACAACAGGGTTGTCCTGGCCGGGGCCGGAGCGGATATTCAGGCCGTTTTCCGCGTTGATAATGGTGCCCTGTGTGCCGGATGTGACGGGGCCGGGGTCCGGGTCAGCGGGACCGGGATCGGGCTCTGGATCGGGCGCCACGGGGGCGTCGCTGGTGGAGACGAACTCCTTGGAGACATAGCCGGTCTTGTCCCCGCCATAGCGGATCTGATACCAGCCGTTCTCCTCCCCCAGAACGGTCACCTGCATCCCGTTGGAGGCGGTGCCCACCACAGAGCTGTCCCGGCTGGGGCCGGAGCGGATGTTCAGGCCGCTGCCCGCGTTGACAACGGTGCCCTGTGTGGTGCTGGGCGGGGGCAGAACAGGGTCCGGGGTGCTGCCGGAGGGATCCGGAGTACTGCCGGAGGTGCCGGGATCGCCGGAGGTGGAGCCCGGCACACTGGTGGATGTGTCTGAGGAGCCGCTCACGTCCCCATGGCTGCCCGAGGTGCCTCCGGGGGCTTTGCCGCCGAAGAGGGGAGAGCCCATAAAGCGGTAGACGATCACCATAGCGAAGCAGACGACGATAAAGGAGGCCACCCAGGTGGCAATCTTCAGGGTGGAGGCGGGCCGGCCATAGCCGCCGCCCCGGGTGTTGGCCACCCGCTTGCCGCTGATGCCGCCCCGTCCGGGGCGCTCGTCGCAGAAGGGGCAGCGTTTATAGGTGACAGAGTAGTCCTCGCCGCAGTTTTCGCATCGAATCACCTCGTGGCGGCGGGGGGGCTGGCGGCGCTGTTCGCCGCCCTGGTAGGGGGGCTGGGACCGGCGCTCACCGCCGCCCTGGTAGGCGGACTGGGACCGGCGCTGTTCGCCGCCCTGGTAGGGGGGCTGGGACCGGCGCTGCTCGCCGCCCTGATATGGGGGCTGGGACCGGCGCTGCTCGCCGCCCTGATATGGGGGCTGGGGCCGGCGCTCGCCGCCGCCCTGGTGGGGCGGCTGGGACCGGCGTTCGCCGCTGTCCCGGTAAGGCGTCTGCTGGCGCACCCCGTTTCTACCACCCCGCTCCGGGGTGGGGGTTTGTCTTTCAGCCATGCTTGATCCTCCAAAGTATACATAAAGTAAAACTGACTTCTATTTTACAAGTATTTTCCCCTTCCGTCAACGGGTAACGACGAAATCGCGAAAGAAATTTTATGTCAATCTCTGGGTGCGCCTTGACCGGCGGCCCCCTTTTTACTATAATAATGTTGTTTGAACCAACCACGACAGAGGTGAGGGATTTTGAGTACAATGATGACCGCAAGCGAGGTCCACAAGCAGTATACCGAGGCGACGGCCGCTTTTCGCAAGCTGATTCCGGACCCCTCTCTGCGCATGGCCTTCAGCCGGCAGGTAGACGGCTATCTCCGCAGCTACGCCCTGGGGGTCTGGCAGGCGGACAGCGCCAGCTCCATCACCCCCCGCCACGTGGAGTTTTACAACGCCATCTGGTCCCCCGGCAACCCGGTGCCCTCCGCCCTGTACTGGGAGGTGGCCTCCGGCGTGGCCAACTTCGACCTGTTCCAGCCCCCCGCCTTTTATGAGGAC